>CAZGYS010000020.1:9242-12696 GCA_964530305.1 uncultured Leptospiraceae bacterium | reverse complement strand
CACGTGCCCGCGTCGCATTTCGGCGGGCGCGCGAGACCAACTCGATTACCAACGGTGCTCTCGCCGAGGGCATTCACGCGGTCCGTACCGTCCAGGGCATGGGCGCCCTTCGCGGAAGCCGCCTCGGCGATTTGAACGGCCAGGGCCGGCTCCGAGGTCGTGAAGTCCGTGAAGATTGAGCCCGGTTTTGCTTCGGCGAGAACGCCGTCCGGACCCAGGTAGATCGCGCGAACATCATCCGGAACTCCCACCATGGTGAAAACGAAATCAGCATCCTTCGCGGCCTCGGCCGGGCCGTCCGCGAACTCGGCTCCCAGTTCCATTAAACCTTCGGCCCGGGCAGGCGTGCGAGTGTAGACCCGCGTCTTACGGCCCGCGCGGAGCAAGTGAGATACCATGGAATAACCCATGACGCCCGTCCCGATCCAGGCGATTCGCTGAGCATCTTTCATGAAAGCAAAAGATAAAAATAAACACGGAGACGCAATGCATTTTCACCGGCGCCTGTGTGTTCATGTTTTTTTCCGTTGAAACGCGAAGGGATAATCATATGCTTAATTTGTTTTTAACTCCGGTTTGCGTGCTAACAATTGACGTGGAGGCGATTTCAGTCAAGCTGACGGTATGGCTTCCGTCATGAAAAATTCTCGAGACGAGCAACGGGGCTCGGTCGCGCCGGATTCCCTCGGCGGCTTCGGCATGCTGGAGAAATCGGCCATGGGGTTTTACCGTGCTTTCGCGGAGAACCTGCGCGTCGACGGCGACGGCGCCTTCGAATGTTCCTTGCCCGCGGAGCTGCTCATGGCCGCGTTTCGATACGAGTCTTTCTTTCGCGGTTTCAAGGCGGAGCACGAGGAACGTCACGAGCTCTTGCCGCAAGCTTCGCCCTTGATGCGGATGGCGCGCGAGATCAATCTTGCCTATGAATGTTTGTTTCGCCCCTGCGAGGATTCCGAACAGGCGTTGATCTACAGGGACATTCTGGACGTGTTTCGGGAAGCCATGGGGACGCCCGTGCTGGTGCGCTTCGCGCCGAACATCAATACATCCAATGGCGCCGCCACCGTGCATATACGCGGCGTCGCGACTCCGGATGAATTCGCGCCCGACTATCGCGAATAAACCGCGACGGGAGCCGGGTGCGCGCTGAACGTTAAGAGGGTATGCCCAGGGCCCGCGCGAATCCGTCCCGAATCTTGTTTTCCTCAAATAGGCCGACGTCCTGGATCATGCCGCCGGCCCGGTCCACATGGCCGCCGCCGAAGCCGATGTCTTTCAGGACAATCTGAATGATCTCCGAGGCGTTCCAGCGTTCCTGCTCGCTGCGCAATGAGAAATTTATTTTGTCTCCGTTGCGGGCGCACAGGGCCACGAAGTCGATTTCCTGCAGGGACAAAAAGAAATCGCCCAGGATACCCATGAGGTTTTGATTGCAACCGTCCGGGAAATAGCAGAACGCGAACGTATCGTTCATCTGAACGTTTTCCAGCGCCGTTTTGTAAAAGGATAAATCCCGAGTCTGCACTTGATTGCGCAGGATGGAATTGACCTGCTGCATGTCCGCCAGGCCGTAGAGGCTCGCGTAGGCGTCCAGGTCCTCGGGGCTGACTCCGCGCGTCATCAGGCTCGTGTCCATGCTCAGGCCGATCATCATGGCCGTGGCGGCATGACCGGACGGTTCCAGGCCCAGGTCGCGAAAGTACGTATGGATAATCGTGCAGCAGGAACCATAGTCGGGGCGAATGTCGCTGAAGCGAACGTCCTCGGGACTTACCACCTGGTGATGATCGATCACGGCGATTTCGTCTCCGATTAAATCGGTTACATTCTTATTGCCCTTGCAGCCGTCCACGACGATGATTTTATCGCGCTCCGTCAAGGGCCAGGCCGAGTTGTGGCGCAGATCGATTCCCAGCGCGTCTATCATGACGGCCAGCGAAGCCCTCTGAATTTCGCCTTCGTAAATCAGGCGCGCCGGTCGGCCGCTTCGTTCCAGCAATTCTCCCAGCGCGAAGGCCGCTCCGGCCGCGTCGTGATCCGGAAAGTTGTGCGTTTGAACGTAAACGACGTCTTCGCCCTTGAGCATTTCCAGTAGTTCTCGAATCTCCGCCATAATGGCGATTGTCTCCCGCCCCGGAAAAGACTACAATGACAATTTAGCCGCGAATTATCGGCGGACCGAGTCTTCGCTTTTGTCCTTTGCGGGAAGAGCCGGGCGGTTCTTTATGGTTTATGTCCGCCCAATCGCCTCGAAAATGGACGACGCTCTCGACGCGCCCCGTCCTGGATTACCTCTTCATTAAGCTGCGCGAACATGAACGCGAATCGCCCAGGCACGGGAAAAAGGGCCGCTTCGTTTCCATGGAGCTGGCCGACTGGGTGCAAATCATCGCGTTAACCGAGAAGCGTGAGCTGGTGCTGGTGGAGCAGTTTCGCCACGGTACGGAGCAAATTACCCTGGAGTTCCCGGCCGGAGTAGTCAACCCCGGCGAAGACCCTCGCCTGGCGGCCATGCGCGAAATGCGGGAAGAGACCGGCTACACCTCGGTTCAGGTTCACGATATGGGTTTCTTTTATCCGAACCCGGCCTACCAGACCAATCGCTGCCACGTATATTTCGCCGAAAACGCCGTACGCACGGAGGAGCAGGAGCTGGATGAAATGGAGGACATCGTCATTCGGACCCCGCCGCTTTCGGAATTGCCGGGCATGATCGAGTCGGGTGCCTTCAGTCACGGCGTGGCGTTGGCGGCGCTTTCGCGTCTGATGCTCTTCGGACGCCTGTCGTTTTGAAGCGCGATCTCATTTCGTTTCTACTATTCCGTTTCCATTATTTGGTTTTTAGTCCGGTGATCCCCGACCACCTCGTCGGGGGTTTTTCGATGTAGTATTCGCACCGGCGAATGTACAGCGCGGCCACGTTGTCCCCGGGTAGCTCACGGGCGCATGCGCGAAAGCGTTCCAGGGCTTCCGTGAAATCGCCTCCGCGGTACGCCTCCAGTCCGGCCGCCAGATCCTCGCGGCTGTTCTCCTTGCCGCGCATAACCTCGGGCGCGTCTCCGTCGAAAACTTCGTGAATTACGGCGGGCTCGGTCTTGCCCTTGACGCGCACGAGATCGATTTCGCGCACGCGAAAGCCGGAGTCGTTGGAATTCGCGCCGGAGACGATTTCTCGGGCGATTCCGTCCGAGATGATAATCTCCGCGCCGTAGGTTCGCGTAAGACCCTCCAGTCGCGCGGCCAGATTGACCGTATCTCCGATGACGGTCGTATCCATGCGGTCGGCGGTACCCACCGTGCCCAGCATGAGCGGCCCGCGATTCAGTCCGATACCCATGCCCACCGGTGCCTCGCCGCGCTCTTCGCGCTTCTTGTTGAAGCGAGCTAGAGCCACTCGCATGTCCCGGGCCGCGTTCAGGGCGTCGGCGGGAGAGCCGGGGAAGAGCGCCATGAT
>CAZGYS010000020.1:3775-9232 GCA_964530305.1 uncultured Leptospiraceae bacterium | reverse complement strand
CGTCGCCGATGAATTTATCGATGAAGCCGCCCCGGGCCTTGATCACCGGCTCCATGTGTTCCAGGTATTCATTGATGAAGCGAAAGTTTTCCTCCGCGGTCATGCTTTCGGAAATGGTGGTGAAGTTTCGCAGATCATTGAAGAGCACCGTGATCTCCTGGCGCACGGCGTCCCCCGGGACCACGTCCTCGATGCTTTCCCGCTTGAGGAATTCCAGGAACTGTTTGGGTACGAAGCGCGCGAAGGCTTCCGCCGAGCGTAGTTTGTTCTCCACCAGTTGCTTCTCGGCTTGTTCGCGGGATTGGCGCATGGTTCGAATGCGGTCGCGAAGACCCAGCGAGAGTAGAATCATTTCCAGGGCCGAACCGATTTGCATGCTGTACTTCGTCAGCCAGTTGGTCGGAAGAACGCCCAGCAGCATCAAGGTCAGAAGCATGATGCCGATTAGAAAGGCCGACCAGGCAATGAGAAAGAATCGCGCGGGGCGATAGCCGCGCGAAAAGACGTAGACCGCCGTGGCGATGACCGTCAGGACCATGCCCAGGCCGAAGAGGTTGGAAAAAATCGCCGCGTTGCGAATGGACAGCACGAAAGGCGCCATAACCAGCAGCCCGGCCATGATGATCATGAACACGAGGACGTAGTCCAGGAAGCGCGAATATTCGCGCACGTTGAGAAAGTTGCGCGTGAACAACAGCGCGAAAACGCCCGCGACGCCGGCCATGGTCTTCATGGAGTAGGAATTCCAGATGGGGGAGTTCGGCCACAGGTATTCGAAGGCGAAACCGTTCATCACCAGTTGAAAGATTAGAAACGAACTGATATACAGAACATAGTAGAGGTAGTTGCGGTCCTGCACGGAAAGATAGAGAATCAAGTTGTAAAACAGCATCACCAGGATGATGCCGTAGTAGACGCCCAGGATCAGCAGGACATTGTAATTGGAACGGAAGAATCTGGCCGTGCTCATCAGGGACGCCGCGATATTCATGGTCTCCTGGTTGGCCAGGCGCAGGTATATGTCCCGGGTCTCGCCCGGGGGAATGTCCAGGCGAAAGACGAAATGACGGTGGAGGATGCCCCGTTCCTTGAAGGGAGCCAGGGAACTGACTTCTTTTTTTCGAATCAGGCGCTCTCCCCGGAGTTCATGGAGCGTCAGGTAATTCAGGTTGGCTTCCATGAGGGTCAGATAGAGTTCATTGCCCTTGCTCGGGCTGGGGTTCCGGACGCGAAAGCGATACCAGAAAACGGAGTCCGTGAAACCGTAGCCGGGCGTTTCCCGGGCGATGGGTTCGAAATTCGACGAAGCCCGTACCTGGTCCAGGGTCAGCTTCCCGCTTTTGTCCTCGAGAATTTCCGCGCGGCCCTTGAGGCGATAGCGCTGGGTGCCGTCGATAATGATGGGCGCCCGAACATCGGCCGCAAGGGAATCGGGGAGCGCGAACATCGCCGTGAACAAGAGCGCCAACGGCAGACAGGCGGTGAGAGTGAAGTGCTTCATTGTGTTTCCAGTGATTTCCATAAATAGTACGTGGCCAGGGAGCGATAGGGGCGAAAAGGCTCCATGAGTTTTTCCTGGGCGCGAATGTCGGGGGCATCGTTCAGGGAAAATGTTTTCTTGAGGGCGGCGCGCAGACCCGAATCGCCCACGGGCAGGGCGTCCAGGTAACCGCCGCATCGCATGAGAGCGTAGTCCACGCTCCAGGGCCCCAGACCCTTCACGGCCAGCAGGGTTTCGCGAAAGACCCGGGCATCGTCCTCGCTTTGGACTTCTCCCGCGCCGGGTAGGTCGCCGGCCAGGCCTCCCTGGAAAGCCAGCGCCAGTTCCCGTAAATATTTGATCTTCGCGCCGGAAAACTGTCGGCGTTTCAGCACGGCGGGCGATACCGCCAGTACCTGCGTCGGCGTGGGGAAGGGGCGAATGTTACGCGGAGGCGCTTCGTTCGCGTGGTTTGGGTCGGCTGAATCGCCGGCGCGGGGGTTGGCCGCGCGAATCAGGCGATTGCGCAAGCGATAGGCGAAAGTCAAATTGATCTGCTGGCCCAGAATCGCCCAGCAAAGGGTTTCCCAGAGATCCGGAAGGCGCGGTATGCGCGTGCCCAGGCGGCCCGTTAAGACGGGCGTCATGGCGGGTTCCTTTTTTAGTGCGCGATAGAACTTTTCCAGGGGTTGATCCAGGCCGAGCATGTGACGAATCAGTCGGCGGGCGGTACGGCTTTCGCGCGGGGTCGGCGCGGCGCGAAAATCGCCCCGGGCGCTGTTCATGCCCAGCTCCAGGCGCGTGTGCACGTTCTTTCCCTGGATGGGAAGGTAACGTTCGAAGACGATGCCGCGCGTCCGTTCCGATTGATTGCCGGGATCTCGGCCCAGGTATTTCAGCATGGCCTCCCGATCAAAGGGGCCGCCGTAGTCGACGCGAACGGACTTACGAACCAATCGCCTTAATCCGCCGCGACTTTCCTCAGGGCGCTCAGCGCTTTCTCGTCGTCGCTTGTTTTCAGGATCAATCCGGCGCCGCCCCCCGAAGGAGGTTCGGACGCGTAGGCATAGTGAATGTTCAGCCCCGCGTCGGACATGGCCTGCGCGATTTTCTCCAGCGCGCCGGGCCCGCCCGCCATGGTCAGCTTGAGCGCCGAGTCCTCGAGTACCGGAAGGCCGGCTTCACCCAGGAGATGGAGGGCCTTTACGGGATTGTCGACCACGATGCGTACCAGGGCATGGTCCACGTGATCCACGATGGAGATGGCCTGGATGTTGATCTTCTCATCCGAAAGGGCGCCGCAGATATTTGCCAGGGTGCCGGGTTGATTCGTGGCCAGCACCAGGAGTTGTTTGGTTAGTTCCATATTCCCGCTCCTCCGGGCCCGCTTGCCGCGAGCCTTGACGATTCAACCGGGAGCGCTCCGGCCCGGCACCAGTTGTTGCAATACACGGGTGAGGAGTTCCTCATCCGCCTCGGTGAGATCGATGAACTTCACGGCCACGTGATAGGTTCCGTCCGGCGAGGGGTGGCAGCGGACGGTCTTGCCCCGCACGTCCAGGAGGTCCATGTTGGGCACTTTCAGCTTCAATTCCAGAATGGAATCAATGGCCGCCGGCTGGGCCCGGGTAAATAGAAGGCCCCGGGAGCTGATATTGGTCGTCTGACCCGCGGACTCGTCAATCAAGCGCGACTCGATCTCCATGGGAGGGTCCGTTTCAACACGCTTCTCGCTTCTTCGTTCGTCTGATTCAGCCATGGCCTTCGGTTTCTGGCCAATAATCGCACTTTTCCCTTCGATTGTAAATATATTATAGCGCGGTCCGGGATAAAAAAATATTCCGGAACCCGTATGACCGACGGCAAATCCATTCGGGATGTAATCTGGTTTCACGGCGCCTTCACCGTCGTATGTCTGGCGGTCCTTTTCATGCCCGTGCCCTTGAAAATGGGCCCCCGGCTTTTCCTGCTGGTCATTATTTATAATACGGCGCTCCCGTTGACGGCTCGTTTTCGGGGTCATGGCGATTGGACGGCCATGTGGAAGGTGGTTTTCCCCATCAGTTTGCTCCAGATTCTGCCGGACTGGTTCCTTTCGGCCGTGCTGGGAGTGCTGGTATTCCCGGCGGACGACGGTGTCTTCCACATTGGTACGGTTTCCGGCTACATGGCCGGGCTGTGGGCCATCCCACTTTTTCTCATTGTCTTCACGGGTGAGATGGTCCGGCGCAAGAAAACGCTCGGAGCGGGCTACATCGCCGCGGCGATTACGGGCCTGCTCATCTTCGGTATTTCCGAGCAGTTCTCGCCGCTCTTGAACAGCTGGTATGCGAAAGACGTCCGCATGATGGGCCACATCGCCCTCTACGTGCTGGCGCCCGAAGTGCTGCTCAGCATGGCGTGTTTCTACGTCTACGTGGAGTTTCGTTCCAGTCCGCTTTCTTCCGTGCTCATTGCCGCGCCCGCTGTGGCCGTCTTTTACACCGGCGCCCTGGCGATTTCGTTTTTGTTTTTTGAAAGGGCTTTCTGAAGCACGGAATTCACGGAAAGCACTGAAGACCGACGTCCGCGATCAAAACTCTTTTCCGCGGCTTCCGTGAGTTCAGTGGTCGTGTCTTTCATTTAACCACTCCCCCGTCCGACGAAAACCCTCATCCAGATCGATCTTCGGTTCATACTTCAAAAGGCGACGGGCTTTCTCGATGGAGTAGGCGTGGGGCCGCGTGACGAAGTCGGCCCCGCCGGGATGAAGTTCGGGTTCGCGGCCGATTAGTTTTACCGCGCCGTAGAGCGCGCCGGCCGCGGCCTTGACCAGCCATTTGGGCGCGGAGCGAGGCCGGGGGGCACCGCCCAGATCCGCCAGGCGATTGAAATACTCCGCGAAAGTCGTATTGCCGCCGTCGGTAATATTAAAGGCTTCTCCGAAGGTCTTGCGCTCCCAGGTACGCATGATGCCGTCTACCAGGTTGTCGACGTAGACGTGGTTCATGATGCCGTTGCCGCCGTCCACCAGCGCGAATTTACCTGAGTGCATGAGTTCCAGCGGGCGTTGGACCCAGGGAATGGAACCGGGCCCGTAGACGTCTCCCGGGCGAATTATGATCACGCCGAATTTGGGCGGCGCGTTCAACTCAAGCACGGCCGCTTCGCTTTCGATCTTCGTTATACAATAGGGATTGTTTTCGCCGCGATAGGGCCCTTCCTCGGCGACATTGGGCGGAAAATCGAAGCCGTAGACCATGACGCTGGAGAGTTGCGTGAACATGGATGCTCCGGCCTCTTTGGCGGCAATGGCGACCATGCGACTGCCGTCCACGTTTACGCGGCGAAAGAACCCCAGCGATCCGCCTTCCTTCACGACGGCCGCCGTATGCAGAACGATGTTGCGACCTTCGCACGCGCGTCGACCGGCCTCGGCGTCGTTGACGTCTCCGATTAAAACCTGGAAACCGCGGTCCTGCGCAATGCGGGCCTTCTCGGGCGAAATTTCCAGGCCGCGCACGTCCATGCCTTTTTCGCGCGCCATCTCCGCCGCGCGCAGACCGATGAAGCCGCCGATGCCCGTGATGAGCAGTTTCTTGTTCTTGAGTTTGATCACGACCGAAGTATCGCGTCGGTTCGAGGTTTGTCAAGTGCGGCGTCGAAATGAAGCGGCGGCGATTCGCTCAATACGGATTGGGCGGCGATTGATCTTCGTCGTTTTGTGAATCGCCTTCGGCATTTTGGGCCGCGGCCGCGTCGTAATCATAGGCGTCGTCGGGACCGGTGTAATCGCCGTAAGGCACGCCCGGTCGGCCCGCGTCGTACCAGGCACGCACGTCCGGCTTAAACCAGGCGAACAGCAAGGGCACGCATACGATCGCCGCGGGCGGGCACAGCAACATGCAACTGAAGAAGATGCCCAGGATCAGCATGGCCAGGTTGTAGTTCCAGGCCCAGGGGCGATTGGAAAAAAATAGGGAGATGCCCGGCAGTAC
>CAZGYS010000020.1:326-3752 GCA_964530305.1 uncultured Leptospiraceae bacterium | reverse complement strand
GAAGTCAATCACGGCCGGATTCTGGATATGCACGTTTACATAACGGTTGGGGTCGAGCACCAGGGCGATGCCCAGCCCCAGCGTAAACAGATTCATGAGGACCATGAAGCCCGCATACAGACGGTAATATAGAACGATTTGAGGCGATTTCAAAGGGTGTCTCTCATGTTTTCGCGCAAGTTAGTCGCTGTTGTAGGGATTGCTGTAGTCCCGGGTTCGGCTCTCGTCCGTTCCTCCGGGGGAATCGCCTGGAAGCGGCTCCGCGGTCACGGCGTGTTTCTTATGAGTGACCTTGCCGAAGTATTCCTGTATCTCGGGTTTCAGCCAGTATATAAGAAGCGGGATACTGAAGACCATGGTGCAGCTCGACATACCCAGGCAGATAAGGACCATGCCGTAGGTCCAGGCCCAGGGTTTTGCGGGAAGGAAGGCCCCGGCAAAGCCGGCGCCCGAGGCCACCAGGCCCAGTCCGCAGAAGAAGACCCCGTAGATAATCGTTACCACGGGTCCGTCTCCGGCTTCTCCCAGTTCTTCGTGAAAGATCAAGAAGGCAATGCCGATGCCCAGTACCAGCAGGTTCAGCAGACCCAGAAAGCCCGCGTAGAGTTTATACCACTTAACTGCCTTCGGCGTGTGTTTCATAGGACCAATGGTGGGCCTTCCTTCTTCAATTCCAGAGATTTTCAACGTCCGGCCTGAGTTTCCCGGAACCCGGCGGCGGCTGGTGGCAATTCGATTGTTCGGGGCGTCTGTCGAGGCTTGGAGAACTCAAATGGCTTTTTTGCACTTTTTTTGTGCTTCGGATTAATCCTGGTCTGAGCTCGGCGCCGCGGACGTCGATGTTTTGCACTTTAAATGAGCGATCTGTATGTTTGTCGGAACTCCGACAGGTAGATCCACGCTCCGTATGAGTTCCGACACGGCAATCCGGATGATACAATGGGTCAAAAGTCACAAATCGAGCATTAATTGACCCGAGGTTCAATTTAATTCTGCCTTCAAGTCAGGGGTTGGTACGGAACCTGCATTTTCTTGAACAGGAATTCAAGAGATGACTCGCCGCCGGGACACGCAAAAGCACCTGGTTCGGGCGAGGACAAAGCGGAAACAAACTACAAAGACTCAAACATAAACATCAAAGGGAAGTTTCATGATTAAAAAAGCAATTCTAGTCGCGGCATCCATGCTGCTCACCACTTCAATTTTCGCCGGCGGCGGCGGGTCCTCCTCCAAGCCGCTGGACGGCAGCTATCCCATCATTCTTTCCCACGGCCTCTTCGGCTGGGGCACCGACGGCGGCACGGGCGTCATTGGTATCATCGATTACTGGGGCGGCATGCCCGATTACCTGCGCGACCAGGGAGCGGTAGTTTACGCACCTACCAAGACGGCTACCCAGTCCAATGAGTATCGCGCGCAGGAACTTAAGAACGACATCAACTACTTCATGGCCGCCAATGGTTATTCCAAAGTGCACGTCATGGGCCACTCGCAAGGCGGTCTGGACAGTCGCTACATGGTGTCCAACCTGGGCATGTCCTCTAAAGTGCGCACGCTGACCTCCATCAGCTCGCCCCATCGCGGTAGCCCCTTCGCCGACATCGTGGAAGGCGTTCTGCCGGATTGGCTGGAAGGCTCCGTGAGCGCGGTACTGGGCGTCGTTACCCAGATCATCTGGGGCGGCAGTCAGCAAGACGCCCTGGCGGCCCTGGGTTCCCTGTCCACCGACGGCATGGCGGTCTTCAACAGCAATACGCCCAATGCTTCCGGCGTGAAATACTACTCCTACAGTTCGCACATTACCATTCCCGACCTGATTCAGCACCCCCTGATGGGCATCCTGCATCCCATCAACGGCGCGGGCGGTCTGTTCAAGGGCATGGGCTTCAGCAATGACGGTCTGGTGCCCCTGTCCTCCGCGAAATGGGGAACCTGGAAAGGCGAGCCGAACTGGCCCTGGTATACCACTGGTCTGGATCACCTGCAGATCACCAACACCCTGTGGTCCGGTCAGGCATGGTTCGACGTCGAGGGTTTCTTCCTGGGCATGGCGAAAAACGCTAAAAACAACCAGTAATAAAAAATCCATTACCGCTGTTTGAAAGCGGGAGAAGGCGCGGCCATGGTCGCGCCTTCTCTGTTTTACCCGCAAACCGGCTCTTTATTCGCGAAAACAGTGTGTTGCGCGCGACATCGTCCCTGTCGCGAGCCATGGACGGCGAGCGGCTGCTGTTCGGGCCACGGATGGGCCGCACGGCAGGCCAGGGACGCATGACGCTACGCAACCCCTCGCTGGATTCGTGAATACCGCGGGTTATTGGGTTTGACTTTCCCCGGGTGAAGGGCAGACTTGCGGAAAATAACGCACAGGAGCTGCAAATGGCCGCGAAATTTGAAGTTTACAAGGATAAGAAAGGGGAATTCCGATTCCGCTTGAAAGCCGGTAATGGCGAAATCATCGCCGTGGGCGAAGGTTACAAGACGAAACAATCCTGCATGAAGGGCATTGAGTCCATAAAGAAGAACGCCCCCGCGGCTCCCGTTGAGGAAGTGGACTAAATAGTATTTTCCGGCCCCGCAAGTAAACGTTTATCGTGAGGCGTCGCGGGATCAAGATTGGAGCAATGGTCGCGGGAAGTTCCGCGACCTTTGAACTTGATCATCGCGTATTCAACGCGGCCGCCGTCCTTGGTTGCGGCTTCGCGATTCTCGCCTCCCTCATCAATATCTTCACCGGCCTGCTTATACCCGGAATCATTTCCGGCATCGGCGCGTTCGGTTACGGAATCCTCTTTTACCTTTCGCGCATTCGCGTAATGTTCAGGCCATTGGTGCAGCCTTTCGTCTGGCTGACGGTAGTTCTTCTGTCCGGGGCCTGGTTCGGCAATGGCGGGATCCTGGGGTCCGTTCCGGTCATCATACCGCTGGCCTTGATGCTCTTTCTAACCCTGCGAACGTCGGAGAATTCCCTGCTCACGACGATTCTGCTGTGCCTCTGGCTCGGGCTCCTATTCGTGGTGGAAACCTTCTTTCCCGAGTACGTGATACCATATCCGGACGAACTTACCCGCCGGATCGACATTCTCGCCAGTCTGGTGGCGGCCGTCATGTGCATCGCCTGGATGCTGCATCGCTTTCGCCGCGCCTACGACGAAGAGCGTTCCCGCGTGCAGCGTCGCAATCGCGATTTGCGAAACTCCCACCGGGAGCTGGTACGGGCTCGCAATGAGGCCGAACAATCCGCGCGGGCCAAGGCCGAGTTTCTCTCCGTCATGTCCCACGAGATTCGCACGCCCATGAACGCCGTGGTGGGGATGACTTATCTTCTGGAAAAAGAAAACCCGCGGCCCGAACAGCTGGAGCACATAGGCATCCTCAAGGAATCCGCGGAAACCCTGACTACGCTTTTGAATGATATTCTGGACT
>CAZGYS010000020.1:0-311 GCA_964530305.1 uncultured Leptospiraceae bacterium | reverse complement strand
AGTCCGGCAAACTGGTTCTGGAGCGGACCGCTTTCGACTTGAAAGCCTTTCTTGAGAAGGCCGTGCGTCTTTTTCAGCAAAAGGCCCGGGAGAAAGGGCTGGCATTGGAGTTGAGGCTTTCGCCGCGTCTGCCCGGAGGCGTCATCGGGGATCGCTCGCGCTTGAATCAAATTCTGATGAACTTACTGAGCAATGCTATCAAGTTTACGCCTGAGGATAAGAAAATCACCATGTCGGCAGTGAAAAAGGGAAATGCCATCTTGATAGAAGTAAAAGATACAGGAGTGGGTATTGAGGCGAAGAAATTGAAT
>CAZGYS010000019.1:0-23634 GCA_964530305.1 uncultured Leptospiraceae bacterium | reverse complement strand
GCGGCGATCATGCTGTTGCGCGAACAAGGCCGCCTTCGCCTGGACGATCCAATCCTGAACTACCTGGAAGCCGAACGACTTGCCGGTATCCATGTGTATCGCGGGCGGGACTACCTCAAGGAATTACGGGTGCATCATCTGCTTTCCCAGACCTCGGGTCTGGCTGATTACTTCGAGGGAAAAACGACCGCGGGCGAAAGTCTGCTCACCGAACTGGCCGGGGGGACGGACCGGACCTGGGATCTGGAAGACGTGCTGGAAATGGTTCGCGCCGGAATGAAGCCGAACTTTCCCCCGGACGACGCGCCCGCGCTCGAAATGAAAAAGGCCAGAGCCGCTTATTCGGATACGAACTACCAGTTGCTGGGCGCGATTCTGAAGAATGTCATGGGTAAGAACCTGGGTGGGGTTTTCGCCGAGTTGATCTTCGATCCGCTGGAACTATCGGACACCTGGGTCTTTGGCGACGATCATCGCGCGGGTCAGCGGGCCGAACCGGCGGCTCTTTATCATGGGAAAGCTCAAATTAAAATTCCCGGCGCCATGGCCTCTTTCGGCGCGGACGGGGCGATTGTCTCCACGGCTCGGGAACAAATTAAGTTTCTACGCGGTTTTATGGACGCCGAGCCCGTGACGGGGCGAGGGCTTTTCAAGAACGGCGAGACGCTTAATTTGATGAAGCGCTGGAATCGCATTTTCTTTCCGCTGGAGTACGGCTACGGACTGATGCGCTTCAAGTTGCCGCGCGTATTTTCGCCCTTCAAGGCCGTGCCGGAATTCATCGGCCATTCGGGAGCGTCCGGGTCTTTTCTTTTTCATTGTCCTGAGCGAGAAATCCTAATCGCCGGAACGGTGAATCAGTTACGGGCGCCGAGTTTGCCCTTTCGCCTCTTGCCGAGAATCGCCGCGGCCTTCGGATGAGGCCGCGGACTTACATTTGCGGATGTTTATTTCGCCCTTACTTACCGGGCAGGAGTTGCGCGGCCGTGAAACCGTTATTGAATTTAATATTGGAAACGGTCTGAATGGTCTGGGCCGGGCCTTTCTTATTACCCTTTCCGTCCGTGCCGAACATGGTTCTTTTGGAGATGTACTTGATGCCCCCGGCTTCCGCGTATTCGACTTCGAATAGAAGCACGGGTTCCTTCACGCCGAACGCGGGCAGGGAAAACAAGAATTGATCCACCAGCCGAGTTTTCGGATTGATATACAGAATGTAACTATCGTTCAGCTTTTTGCCCGTCTTCGCGGCATCATAGCTAACCTTGACCACGTCGTAAGTCGTATTGCCGACCTTGCGCTGAGGCAGAACCGAGGTCACCGTTTGCGGGTCGGTGAGCTTGAACATCATGGTGAACCAGAAGTAATTGGCCTTACGCAGGAAGGTTGTAGCTCCCAGGAGTTTGGGATCCTTGAGCTGCTTCCCTTCATGAATAAAGAACGGTTTACCATTGTGCAAAGCCTGCGTCACCTTGCCCTTTAGTTGCGGCGCGACGTTTACCTGGTGCGTCGAGTAATCGCCTCTGGAAAATTCATTAGCGAAGATGTAAGTTTCCACCGAAACATCCTTCGTGCCTTTTGAGACTTGATTGTAGTCATAGGTGAAGCGAACGTCGCGCAGCGCTTTTAGTCGAGCGCTGCCGCCCACGGCGTGATTCAGCGCCTTGAGCATGGACTTCGCGTCCTTGTTGTCGTATTCCACCGCGGGTTTACAGGCGGCAAGCATCAGGCCGGCCATGAGCAAGATTGAGATAGCCGACGCGCCCGCGCCGGATTTTGCATTGGGTTTATTCATTTATTAATTTCTCCGGATCACATATGGGAGTGATCGTTACGAAATAAGAACCGGGCCGTTCCGATCGGTTACGGGAATTTTTTCTCCCCGTCCCGAAAATAAGCGTCGCCCACATACCCGTAGGGGTATATGTTGAGCCTGTCGGAGGTATACCCTATAGGGTATATTCGGCAAGGAGGAATGATATGTATTTAGCACCCGCGGGGGAATGGTATCTGGAGCGCGTGATTCGGCTCGTTGCGGGAATTTTTACGCTGGGCAGCGCCATGGGGGCGGCCCTGCATTCGCCCTGGTGGTTGATTCTTACGGCGCTGGTCGGCGTAAATTTGATCATCTTCTCTTTCAGCGGCTTTTGCTTGATGGCCAATATTCTGCATGGCCTGGGCTTTCGTTCGCGCTTGCGCGAAAATAATTGAAAAGCTCATCAACGGACAACCGCGAGGCAGCTTTATTCGGCCAATCGGGCATGCTGGTTTTTCGGCGAAGCGGACGCTTACTGATTCTCGCGACGATTGTCGTGTCCGCCACGATGGGAGCGTCGCCTGCGGACGCATCGCCGCGTCATTGTCGCATCCACAAAACGACCGCGGCCGTCATCGGTGAATGCCGTTACCCGGAACTGCGATTGGCCGTGGTCATGTATTCCAATAAGGACTATTACATGTGCCAGTGGAATGGTAAGCCCCACGGTATGGGATTGCTGAAGGATTTGCAGGACGATCCGAACCGGCACCGGACTATGGCTGGTCGTATTACGATTTAGCCAACTGCCAAGAGTTCAGGGGCGATGAAAAAGCCGCTCGACGAGCATATAAATTAGCCCTGGAGAAATGGCCGGAGGAATCGACCGCCTGGTGGGCCATGGGGAATTTCATCGTGGATCGGGAGCCGCGCGGCTCTTGAATCGGGATTGAGGCCTAAATTCCGCTGGTCGCCGAAAGCGGGGCGGCTTTTCTTAGATACTCGGCCCGACCGCCGCGAGGTATTTCCGCAAGGCATGGAAGTCCACACAGACAAATCAATCTGGCGTTATTTTCAGTTTAATATCGGCCCAAGGCGATTCGGCGTCACCACCCTGGATCGTTATATCTTCCTGGAGATCCTGGCGCCCTTTTCCACCTGGCTGGCATTTTTGACGGCCCTGTTCATGTCCGTGGCTCTCAAGGACATCGTGGGCGAACTGCTGGGCAAGGGCATCGCCTATACGCGGTTGCTGGCCTACCTGGGGTATTTGATTGCCGAGAAGCTGACCATGACCATTCCCATGGCCTGTCTGCTCTCGGGCATCATGGCCGCCGGTCGCCTTTCGGGCGATTCCGAGGTCACCGCCATGCGCGGAGCCGGCATCAGCTTTCCGCGCATGTACGCGGTCTTCATCGTATTCGGCGTGCTGTCCATGCTCATCGTGGGTTTCATGAATCTCTACATCGGACCGCTGAACGCCAAGGCCCGGGCGGACTTCGAGGACGAACTGAAATCCTATCACAGCCTGGCGCTGGTTAAGCCGGGGCGATTTCTGGGTCGGTCCGCGGTCATGGACGGCGTTTCCAAAAAAGGCCAGGACATCTACGCCGAGAAAAAGCAGGGCCCTATTCTGCAAAACGTTCAGATTCGCGAATGGTTCAACAAGCTGGATCAGAATAACTCCGAGACGGTTCGCATTCTCAGTCACATCATTCCCATCGGCGACGGATTCATCACTCAGATCGTGCACGCGGGCACGGGCGAACTCATGGATCGCCGCGGCGAAGACGGGAAGATTTCCCGCATGCTGCGCCTCAAGAAGGGTTTCATTATCGAGCTGGACGAAAAGCAAAGTCGCTTCGAGGTCACCGACTTTCGCGACGGCTACATGGACTATATTATTCCGCCGCCCGCGAAATCGCCCGGGCGCATCAGCGTTAAGCCGGACAACTACACCATCGCCGAGCTGTTCGACTTCCTGGAAAAGTTGGAGAAGGGCGGCAATACCATCGACCTGTGCGCGCTTTCGCCGGATTGCGCGGCGCAGGGCGGCAACCAGAAAGTGGGTGCTTCGGGTAAGACCATCGAGGAGGGCGGTCGTCTGTATCGCCTGCCGGCGCTCTCGGAAATGAAGGCCGAGGTTCTCAAGCTGCAACTGTGGGTGGGCGTGAATGCCGGCAAGGTGGACAAACCGGGCGGCGTTTCCAGTCGCGAATTTCAACAGCGGGTTCTCATGTGGAAGCAGATGGAAACCCTGGTCAAGGACGCCGACAAAACCCAGAGGCGCTTCGAAGTGGAGATTCAGAAACGTTTCGCCACGCCCGTGGCCTGTTTGTTGTTCTTCTTCGTTTCGTTTCCTTTGGGTCTGGTCGTAAAGCGATCGGGCAAGGGCATGGGTTTCGCTCTGGCCGGTTTCGTTTTCGTGGTCTATTATTTCTTTCAGTTATGGGGCTTGTCTCAGGCTTATCGCGGAGCGTGGTCGCCCGTGGTGGGGGCCTGGATTCCCGACGTCGTCATTGCCATGATTGGAGTGCACATCATGTCCACCAGGACGGATGGGTTCTCGCCGTTCGGTTTCATTCTACGGCCCATTCGCCGCTTGCGCGGAAAGCTCTTTGAACTTCTACCCTCCGGAATGCAAAGCGGAATCATCAAAGTCGGTGAGGGCATCGGCCGAGTTCGGGAGCTCGCGGGCGACGGCATCGCGGGGGTTACCGAGCTGGTCAAGAAGCGCTTTCGACGCGATAAAAATTAAGTTGAACTCCAGCGGGATGCCGGGAGAGCATTACAAATGCACCGCACCAAGCTCTGGCATGCCTCCAGCGGCAGAAAGTTTCCCCTCAATCCGCGGCAGCAGGGTCTCTTCCAACTGGAAGTGGCTGAAATTGATCTGAAGCAACTGGCCGCCCTGGAACCCGAAAAAGGCATGGATCATGTCTTTTTGATCCAGATGGAGAAGGACGACTTCGCCGGTCTAAAAGAGGACCTGCAGAGCGCCCGACTACTCACTGATTATCCCAAACTCTTCCTGGTTCCTGAAGCCGAATACAAGGATGCGCTCAAGGAATACTCCCTGATTCCCCGGGCCTATCTAATTGATGATTCCGTGCGGCCCCGCAATATGATGTTGCTGCTGGAATTCGTTCTGCAGCAGGAATACTATCGCCAGGTGGTTTACCGTCTTTCGGGTGAATTGCGCCAGCAGTCGGATCTGTTTGAAAACATGTTCGAACTGGCCCGGGCGGAGCTCCAGGCATCCCGAGAAGAAAATGAGGCCTTTCGGCATCTCAGTGACTACGCCGAGTCGCGTCGCAGGTTCCAAAACCAGGTGACCGAAGCCATGGAAACGGTGGTGGAACTCAAGGATCAGGAACTGCTGACCTTGAAGGAACAACTGGAAGCCACGGAACACTTGAGTGAATACCGCAGTAAGGAACTCAAGCACGCGCAGCAGACCATTCAGGCGGCGGAAGCGGCATTGGATCTCAGCCGGAAAGAGAACCTTCGACGGGACCAGATCATCGACGCCATGGAACGGGTGCGTACCCTCTCCGAAAGCGAGCTGCTCGAACTCATCCAGGAAAACAATGATTTGCGGCAAAAGATGGGCATGCCGGAAAAGAAATGGTGAGCAAGCAATCTTGATCGGTCCGGCTCCCCGCGCCGGAATTTACTGAACATTTTACGGCCCGCCGCGGTCGGAATACCGGCGGTTTCGGTTCCCATATAAATTCGAAAAACCGGCCCCGCCGACACAAGAGGTCTGTATGTTTCCATCACCGGTTCATCGTCGCCGTGGTATTCTGATTACGTGCCTTTCGGCCTTCCTGTTTGCCTGCCTGTCGTTTTCTCTCTGGGCCGGCGTCGACCGGGGAAGCGGCTCCCTGGAACCCGCGGGGACCTGTGCTCGCCCGCCTTTTCCCACGAATAAGAAAGAACGCTACGTTATCACCAAGAGCGGCAACTGGAAGCCGGGCGAAACCATTCGCGTCTATTTTCTGAACGGTACCCGGGAGGAGCGGGGCGGCGTGGAACATTACGCGCGCGAGTGGGAACGCTTCGGGCACTTCAAGTTCGACTTTCGTCGGGAGCGCAAGACTCGTAAGGAGAAGTCGATTCTCATTCGCTTTCATCGCCAGCGACCGGGAGTGGCCGGCTGGTCCACGGTGGGGTACGGCACAACCAGTACCACCAGTCCCAACATGGGCTATCATCGCGGGCGCCAGCACGCCACCACCGTATTGCATGAGTTTGGTCACATGCTGGGTTTCTTTCACGAGCAAAACAATCCGGCCATTCGCCGGGCCCTGAAGCGTGACGAAGCCATTCGCCATTTCATGAAGATGTACAATACCTCGTACAATAAAGCCTACAAGATGATCTATGACACCAGGTGGGATAAGAATCGCATTTCGGGGCGATTGGATCCGGTTTCCGTCATGGGGTATTATTTCCCGGGGAAACTCTTTCACGACGGTAAGTCCTTCGGGACCGCCTCGAACCTTTCGCGCGGCGATATCGCGGGCATAATGCGCAAGTACCCCGGACGCACGGCACCCCGGGATATTGCGCCCACGTATCTCTATTACTTGCGCGGCAAAAAAAGAATCTACCTGGAAACGCGAGGCAGTACGCTTCAACTGTTCGTGAATCGCAAGCTCGTGGCCACGCTGGAAAACCGGGACAATGGTCGGGCGAAGGGCAAGTACGTCGACCTTTCGCCCCATATGACGGGCAAACGTACTCGCATCGGCTTGAAGGCCCATGCTCATTCACCGCGAAACTTCATGTTTTCGGCGGCGGTGTTCGGCAAGCGACCCGACGGCAAGCGGGCCTATGTGACCAGCTATTTTTGTCAGAATGATCGCCATTGCGTGAGCGGCGGCCGCCCGAAACCGTTCGCCTACTATCTGGCCCATTTCGATAATCGCAATCGCGGTCAGGCGAACTATTACGACGACCCGAAGTCCGGGCCCACTACGGACCCGGTCGTGGACCCCGTCGTCGATCCGGTTAAGAAGAAATACGATGAAAGTCTGAATCGTCCCTTGCTCATCGCGGCTTATGAAGGCCGCGCGGAACGAGTCACGACGCTGTTGCGTCGTCGAGCCGACCCGAACGCGAAGTACCAGGGCTGGACGCCGCTGTTGTATGCCGCGTATTTCGGTCATATGGCCGTGATTCGCGCGCTGCTGAACGGCGGCGCCGACGCGAACGTCAAGGTCCGGGGCTGGCGGGCGATTGATTTCGCGCGTTCGAAGGGGCGTAAGGACATCGTTCGTCTGTTGACGCCGAAAACGAACCGGGCCTGGCTTCGCAAGCGCGGGCGAGCGCCGCGACCGTAGTCGCGGCATGAGGTAACTACGGGGGACACGAGGAGTCGCTTTATTATGAAGAACTGGAAACGGAATATTTTACTGGTGATCTTCGCCGGCGTGGTAACTCCCGCGCTCATGGCCGGAGTTAACGAACTGTCCGTTCGCGAGCGGGGGGGCGATTTGCCCAATTGCGCTCATCCGCCCTTTCCCCTGGCTGAAAAGAAAGAGCGCTATACCACGTACAAGAACATCGCCTGGAAAAACGGGCAGACCATTCGCGTCTATTTTCAGAACGGAACCTTCCAGGAGAAAGCCATGGTGGAGCACTATGCCCGCGAATGGGAGCGCTACGGTAACTTTCGCTTCGACTTTAGAAAAGAGCGCAAGACCCAAAAGGATCATGCCATCGTGATCAAGTTCGAGAAGCAAAGACCGGGCGTGGCCGGTTCCTCAAGCCTGGGGCGCGGAACCACGAGCACGAAGTATCGCTCCATGTCCCTGCATCGCGGACGGCAATCTTCCCGGGTGGTACTGCATGAGTTCGGGCATTCCCTGGGTTTTACCCATGAGCAGAACAATCCGAAGATTCGCTCCAAATGGAAACGCGAAGCGGCCATCCAGTACTTCATGAAGAAGTACAAGAGCTCACGGCAACGCATTGAGGACTGGCTCTTCAATTCGAAGCATGACCGGGGTAAGAACTGGGGCGAGCTGGATCCGAATTCGGTAATGGCTTACTATTTTCCGGGCAAGCTCTTCAAGGACGGCAAGTCCTTCGGCGGCGGAAGCTGGTTGACCCGGCAGGATATCAAGGGCGTTCAACGCTTGTTTCCGGGACGCAAGGGCCCCAGTGATATTACCCCCACCGAGCTTTTCTTCGACCGCGGCAAGAAGACGGTGGTTCTGTCCGCGAAGGGCGGCATCATCAAGCTGTATGTAAATCGCAAGCTGGTGGATTCGCTGGATGCCCGGGACTATCGCGGTCGCTACAGTCGCCGCAAGACGGTGGACATCTCATCTTATGTGAAACGCGGTCGCACGCGCATCGAATACGAATTCCGACCCGCGAAGCGCGAATACAGTGGATATGTCTCCATCTACGGTAAGAAACGTTCCACCGGGAAACGCCAATACATCGAGGGCATGGGTTGCTCGTCCAAATATCAATGCGAAATCCGGGGCAGCGCCATGCGTGAAGCCGTATACATCGCGCACATGGACGACAGGAATCGCGGCCAGGCAAACTACTATGATGACCCGAAATCCGAGCCGGTAACCGACCCCGTGGTCGATCCCGTCAAAAAGAAGTACGATGAAAAACTGAACAGTCCGCTGCTCATCGCGGCTTACGAGGGACGCACGGGCGTCGTGCGTTCGCTGTTGCGGCGTCGCGCGAACCCCGACGCGAAATACCAGGGCTGGACTTCGCTCTTGTATGCCGCCTACTTCGGGCATGCCTCGGTGGTGCGCGTCCTGTTGGAAAACGGCGCCGACGCCAATATCAAGATTCAGGGCTGGCGGGCCATTGATTTCGCGCGTTCGAAGGGACGTACGGACATAGTTCGTCTGTTGACGCCGAAAACCGAGCGTGCCTTTATACGCAAGCGCGGGCGAGCACCGCGGCCATGATGAGCGCCGCGGATTTAATCGATTTGAAGAAGTCACGTTTCAAGCTGGAGCGGCTATCGCCATGAAAATAAATACGATACGTATGCGAAGACTGGCGGTCATGGCAGCCTTGCTGCTTCCATTGAGCCTGCCCGGAGACGTCATGGTCAAGGAGCGGGCGCCCGCCGCCCAGCCTGAAATCGCCGGGCTTATAAGACGGTGAAGGATATAATGAGGGACGCCGGCACCAATCCCACCAGCGCCAGTCCGACCGCTACACGGCGACTCTGCTCCGTGTCGAGCCGGCGGCTTCCGTACCAGCCAATGGCCCCCAGGCCGACTAGAACAATGAGCGCGGCATAAGGGAAATAGAATACGATGACCAGCATGGGATAAACGCTGTAAGCCCAGAAGGCCGGCGGGAAAACGTAATACCAGAACAGATCGGAGTTCGGTAACGCATCACCCCGGGATTTTACGCGGATGAGGCGGGCGGCGACGATCCACAATCCCAGACAACAGGACAGGAGCAGACTCCACAGGATCCACTCGAACCATTGGGCCAGTTCCACTCGAAACGGGTAATCCAGGACATTGGCCCACCATTTACGGATTTCAAGGGAGACTGGTGCCGTGAGCAGGGCCAGCCCCGGCAATGACCAGGCCAGGTAAGCCAGGAAATACAGTTGGGAAGGGGCCGTGCGCTTGTTTTGAGCGGTCATACTTCTTGGACGGGAGGTTCCGAGCCCTGTTCGGGACCCGAATCGCGACCGGCCGGCACCCGGGTGCTCGCCAGCCTCAGGTCCCTGGAAATTCCGCCGATGTTAGCCTGATGTCTCCCGGGAAATCGCTAATCCATTTCCCGGTTCGGACGATAATTTAATCGGACTTATGTCTCTTTAGAGCACGGGAAGGAATGGGAATGTTCAAACGATCCGGATTGAGCCGTCGGCGGCTGATTATCATGACCCTGGTTACCGCGGCGATTCTGCTGGCTCCGGCCGCGGCCACGCTGTTGGGTCAGCGCGTACCCCGTTTTCGAATCAAGGAGCAGTCCGCCCGGGAATACTTCAAGAAGGGCCTGTCCTTCCATAATCAGCGCCAGTACGTGGCGGCGCGGGAATTCTTCTACAAGGCCCTGGATATCTATCCTTCCTTTCATCTGGCCCGTCGCTATCTGGGAGACGCTTACTACTACTCGGGCGAATGGAACGCGGCCCTGGAGCAGTGGGAATTCCTCCATGCCCACGCGGGCGGAGCTTATCCCCTGGTGCGCCAGCGCAGCGAGCTGTTGCGATTTTACCTGAATCGCTTCAAGCGGCCGGGCCGTTTCGTTTATCTGGACGCCTTCACGCCGAGCAAGTGGCGCGGATATTCCTTCGAGCATCCCGTGGACACGGCCATGGACTCGCGCAATAATCTGTACATACTTTCGTATCAGTCCGCGAACATCATCTCGGTGAATCCCGGCGGTGAACCGCGACGTCTGATCAACGGGCCCTTCTATGATCGCTTGAAGGGTCCCCTGGCCATGGCCTTGAAGGATGACGTCATTCACATCGCTGATTACGCGGCGGACCGCGTGCGCGCTTTCACCACCACGGGCCGTAACCTGGAAGCCTTCGGCGAGACCGTTTCGGGTCCGGGACAATTTCGCGGACCGTCGGGCATCGTCGTTACGAAAAAGCACATCTTCGTATCGGACGCGGGGAATCGCCGCGTGCAAAAATTCGATCGGACGGGCAAGTTCACCCAGTCCTTCGGCGCGGACGGCGCGGGCGTTCGTCCGGAAGTTCCCGCGGGACTGACCATGGACGCCCGGGGCACGCTCTACCTGGCCGACACGGCCGGCGGTCGCATCTTGAAATACGACGTCGACGGTAACTATCTGGGCGATATTCGCTCCATGCACATGCGCGAGCCGCGCGGTCTGTCCATGATGGGCGAAAAGCTGGTCATCGCGGATGAAAAGTCCGGCGTCTTGTTCTATGCCCTCGATAAAAGCAAGTGGACGAAGCTGGAAGGCTTGCGTAACTCGAAAGACCGTCCGGTACTTTTTAATCGCGCTTTCTCCGCCCGGGGCAATCAAAACGGAATTTTGCACGTGGCCGAGTACGGTTCCCATCGCGTCATGACCATCGTGCCGCGTGGTTTGCGTATCAGCAACCTGGACGTGAAGATCGAGCGCGTGGACGCGACGAATTTTCCGGACATGGCCGTATGGTTGACCATCAAGGATCGATTGGGGCGACCCATCAAGGGCCTGACCCGCCGGGACATTCGCCTTTATGAAAACGGCAATCGCATCGGCGATTCCCGCACGGACAATATCAAGATCTTCAATCAGCGCACGAACATCGCCATCGCCAAGGAGAACTCGAAATTCCTGGCGGACAACTATACGAGTTTCCTGCCCATGGCCATGCGACCCCTGCTGGACCCCCTGCGCGTTTCGGATCGCCTCAAGGTCGTCCGCGTGGGCGAGCAGGTGCGATTGGTCTACCAGGGGCTGCAACGTCGCGAAATCCTGCGCATCCTGGGCAAGGGCGATACGACCTCTTCGCCGAACCTGGGCAAGGGGCTCTACGAAGCCGTTACGCGTCTTTCCAATGAACTTGGACCGCGCGCGGCCGTGCTGGTGGTGTCCGGTAAATCCTTTCCCGGTGCGTTCAACCAGTATACGACCCAGCGCATCATTCAGTTCGCCCGGGCCAATAGCGTCAATATTCACGTGATTTCATTCGAAGGCGAACCCAAACCGCCGTTGCGTAAGCGCATGCGCGAGCTGTATCGCGGCATCGCCGCGGGGACGGACGGTCGCTACTATCGCGCTTTCGACGAAACGGCCCTCAAGAAAATCTACCAGGATATTCGCGCCGGGGCCGACCAGCGCTATCTCATAACTTATACCGGTCAGGCGGACAAACGTCTCTCCGGACGTTACGTAGACGTGGAAGCTCGTATTAAGTATCTCAAGACCCTGGGTATCGGGGACGGAGGCTATTTTGTTCCGTAAGTTTATCGATTCGAAGAAGTCCGCTTCCGGGCGACTGTCCGGACTCTCCATCGCCGGTGTTCTCACGACGACGCTGGCCCTGGGCGGACTGGGCCTTGCCCTGGGTTCCGCCGGGGACATGAGTTTGCAGGCGGGCGCGGCCGGAGTGGGGCGTTCCGCGGTGGATTTGTTCAAGGACGGTCAAATGGCCATGGGCCGCGGCGATTATCGCACGGCGGCGGATGCTTTTCGTCGCGCCACGGAGAAAAACGACGGCCACATCCAGGCGCACCTGGGTCTGGCGCGTTCTTATTACGGCATGGGTGAACTGGCTCGCGCGCGAAACTCCTATCTACGCGTGCTGGCGCGGGATAAGGATAATATTCGTGCCCTCACCGGACTCGGTCGCGTCTACATGGGCTTCGGTGCTTACGATCGCGCGGATGATTTTTTTCAGCGCGTGAGTAAACTGGATCCCTCCAACGTCGCAAACAACTACGCCCGGGGCGATTTCTATCTGCAACGCTTCGAGCTGTACGGCAATCGCAATCACCTGGTGCTGGCGCGAGACTACTTCAATAAGGTTATTCGCGTCAACCCGGCGCACATCCAGGCTCTTCTGGGACTTGCGTCCACGGCGACGCGCAATCATCGCTCGGATCGAGCGGAAGCCTTTCTCATGCGCGCTCAGCGCGTCGATCCCAATCACGTGGACATCCACGCCGCTAGAGGTCGCATCAAGAGCATTGAAGCCCTGCGCACCGCGGACCCCGTACGTCGCACGGCCTTGTTCGAGGAGGCCCATCGCGCATTTTCCATTGCCTTGCAGGTGGCGCCGGACAATCATCGGATCGAAAAACACCTGGCTTTTATCGATTTGTATCGCAACAATCTCTACAAGAGTAAGGTGGAGCCGGGCGCGAGTCTGCCGTCCCTGAATCGGACCTTGAAATTGCTGGAGCGTCGTCCCAATGACCATCGCCTGAACTATCTGGCGGGTGCCCTGTATCGCATGACGAAGAACGATGCCGGCGCGCCCATGGCGCACATTCAGCGCAGCCTGGAGTTTACGCGCAAGGCGCTGGAACTGGAACCCGAGGATTCGCTGGCGCGATTCGCGCTGGAGGAAACCCTGCTGGCCAACAAGGGACAGTTCTCGTCCTCGGGCGACTTTCGTCGCGAGCTGGGTCGCTATCACTTTTCACGCGCCAATCACTATCGCAATCGTAATCGCCGCGAGCGCATGCTGCAACACCTGCGTCGAACCTTGATGCTGGACCCGCGTCACGCCCAGGCTCGGCGCGAACGTCTGGATATTTTTCGCGACCAGGGCAATTACGAACGCTTTCTACGGGCGCTCATTCGTCGCCGCGATCGCAATCCGGACGACGTGAAGTTAAGGTATCGCCTGGAATTGGCGCTCAAGGGACGGGACCGGAGCATGGCCTACAAGGAAGGGCTCCTGAGCCCCGAGGGTTCGCCGGGTCGTTCCACGTTTCAGCGGACTCCCGCGCGGGTTTTTATTTTCGACTTTAAGCCGGACGAGGCCTTTCCCCGCCATCCGGACGCACCGGCTTTGATTGCCCGAGCGTTGAACTTCCATCTGCGGGAGCAGGGGCGGGCGGCTCCGGTTTCGGGCGAGTTTCGCGAAAAGGTCATGGACGAAATTCATAAGTTTCGCGCGCGTTCGCCCTTTATTTCCTTCGGGACTTTCTATCGCCCCGAGCACCTTGCGCGTCTGGAGGATCTGGGCGGCGAGGCTCGTGACGTGGAAATCGTCGTGGGCGGCAATTATGCTTCCACGCCCACCGGTTTGCGGGTGGACTATCGCGTTTATCATCGCAAGAGCGGACGCCTGCTGGACCGATTTTCCTATCAGGCCCAGGGCGAAGACGCGGTGCATGAAATTTCCAGTCGCGCCGCGCGGCGGGTGATCTCGAAGACCGTCATGTCCGGGCGCGTGGTGAAGGTTAAGCCCGGCGCCGTGTTCGTGAACGTGGGCGCCATCGACGGAGTCAAGAAGGGCCAGCGCTTTCTGGCCTACCGCGATGCGCGGGTCTATTCGGGACGTAAGTGGGGGCCTTCGCGCTATGATGCCCACGTCTTTCGTAAATACCTGCTGGACAACAAAATCGGCAAGATGTGTCGCGTGGATCGCGTGGCGCGCTACGTTGCCCGGTGTATTCCGGTGAACGCGGATTGGAATCAGTTTCACAAGAACGATACGATTGTGAAATTCGATTCGGGGAAAAAAAAGAAGGTTAAAATGTAGGCTGTGGGCCACGGAAGGCACGGAAATTTTTTAGGCGATGGCGATTATTTGCTTCCTGTTGTTTGCGAGCGCACGTCGAGTTGGTTGACGTCCGAACTCAAAACCCTTTCCATTCCTTCCGTGTTTCCCGTGGGGTGTTAACCGCTAAAACATTTTTTTCACGTTAATATCAAAGACCCGCGTCGTCTTGTTGCCCTGGAGATCCTGAGCGATGACGGTGAGACGATTTTCGCCGTTCTTGAAATTCAATTCTCCCAGGTTATAGCGACCTTCGCGAAAGACTTCGTCGAAGAGAAACTTGCCCCCGAGTTTCCAACCGTCCACGGTGTAGGCCAGTTCATTGAATACTCGCGTCTGTTTGGCTTCGTCGTTTAAAATCCAGCTCAGGCGATGCACGCCCCGGCGTGAGCGTTCTTCCAGGCCCGGGTCGATGATGGTGATCTGAATGGGGTAAGACCGGGTCAGGCGAATGTTCTCGCGCCGGGAATGGGAGACCAGGGTGGTGCCGTTGGGCGTGATGATGGCCAGTTGCCCGATGATGGGCGCGTTTTCATCCGTGGCCGTGGGCAGCAGGGGCAGGGGGTTTATGTAATTGCGACCGTAGTTCTTAATGATAAAAAAATGTAAGTGCGCGCCATAGGAGTGTCCCGAGTTCCCCGCGTAACCTATGATTTCATTAGCCTGAACGCGTCCCGAGCGACGCGCGCCCATGGCCTCCAGGTGATAGTAGCCGCTCCACCATCCCCGACCGTGATCCATGAAGACCAGATTACCGGCGCCGGGAATGGGCTGGAAGGGATCATCCGACGTCATGCGAGAAAAGAGAAACGAACCCGCGGCGACGGGGCGAATGGGATCGCTTTTGCCGGCCACGTCGACGCCATTGTGATATCGATCCTGGCGAGATTCGGCGAACGTTGAGGTGATGCCCTTAAGAGCGGGTGGAATGCCGCGCATCATGGGCCAGCGAAATTCCGGCTGTCCCTGGTCCTGGGCGGTCAGTAGACCCATGCCGAAAAGCGGAAGCATAATCGCCGCGACGATTAACAATGCGAACCGCGTGCGCGTGGACCGGGAAGGTTTGCTTTCGGTTTGCGCGGCGGGCGCGGTCCGGGAGCCTAAAAAATCTTGTGGACAGGGGGCTTGATCCATGGGAGATTAAAGACCGAGAGCACCCCGACAGATCAACCGCAATTTTTGGTTGCCGCCCTTCGGAAGGGGTTGGTATCAGTCTTTACACAAATGGCCGCTCGGCCGGATTCTTTGAATGAAAGGCACGGAAGAACAAGACCCCATCGATATAGCGAACAAGGAAGAAATCAAGAAACTTGTTCAGAGTTGTAGTGAAGGGGACGAGGTCGCGCTGAAAAAATTCTTCGAGGATTTCTCGGAAGACATCTACAACTTTCCCATCAAGGTCTTCCACCTGGACAGTGACGCCGCCTCGGATTTCTTCCTGTATGCGTATGAACGCCTGCGGGACGGCGGTCGCTTTCGTTCCTTCCAGGGACGTTCCAGTTTTCGAACCTGGTTCTATACCGTTCTGCGCAATCTGGTGATTGACTGGATGCGGACCATTCGCGAGGTCAATACGGTCAACTTCGGCAAGTCGGACGACAGCGGCGGTGAATTCCGGATGATAGAAAACACGCCGGACCCGCGCACCTTGCCGGACAATCGAGACATAGGTCTGCTCAATCAATTCCAGGAGGAATTGAGCGGCTTGAATATCGAGCTGCGGGTAGTCTTTAAGTTAAGCTATATATATTATCTAGATCTTGAATTGGATGAGCTGGACTTCATCTGTGAGCGTTCCGGGCGTAAGCCGGCTGAGGTGATGAGTTATCTGGCGGACCTCAAGAACGAACTGGCCGAAAAGGAATTGAAGAACATCGGTTCCGAGGACAAGATTACCTCGCTGTACATTTCGATTCTGGAGCTAAAATCCAAGCGTGAAAAGTACCAGACGAATCTGGAGTCCGGCGCGGAATCCACCTTGCCCGGAGACAGCCAGGAAGTCTTCGAGCTGGCCAAGATTAATCGAGCCATAAAAAAGAAATATATGCAGCGTGAAAAGCTGCTGGAGAAAAAAGAAAAGGGTCACTTCATCGTGCGAACTCCGTACAAGTATATTACGGAGATGATTGGTATTCCGGAAGGCAGCGTGTCCGTTCAGATGATGCGCGCCATGGATCGCATTCGCGGCAAGAAGTAAGCGAATTTCGTCGGAGGCGGGCTTTTTACGGCGCTCGTCGGACAATTCGGGCTCTTTTCATCGTCCAATTGTGTTGAGCGGGGAGGCGCGCGTGTCGGAAAGACGGGACAGGGACATCACGGGAGAGTTCATCGATAACCCCGGTGGTTTGTACGCGGAGCCCGACCAGTTGGACGCGCGGGAACGGGAACGCCTGTTCGAACTTGAGGAAATGATGGCCGCTTGCCTGACGGCCGGTCGTGAAAATCGCCTTCGCGCCGAGGCGAATTCCCTGGAAGACGAAGGAAAGTCGGCGTACTACGCGGACCATCCGGAACAAGCTCTCACTCATCCGAAGTTCAAGGCCCTGCTTCCCGACATGCTGGAGGTAATGGCCGCTCGTCGCATTATGGATAATCCCGGTTTGCCCGCGGTAGCTCTTCCTCGGGTACTACGGGATGTTGTTTCGCGCGGATTTGAGGAAGGGGACGACGCGCCCGTGCCGTCCGTGATTCTGGGGCTGGCCGCCCAGGGAATTGAGGTCATCAAGTCGACCATGCGCGGCATCGCCCTGCAGCCGCAGGCGTTCACCTACACCCGCTCGGCCCCGACGCCCGGCGTGCTGGAGAAGCAATCACGAATTGAACTGCATCAGGTCTTTGAGGACGCCCCCGATATTCAACTGGAATACCAGATCATGCGCGAATCCGCGTCCGAGTTGATGCTCGGGATTCGCTTCAAGGGCATGCGCCGGGGGACCTACTCGGTAAGCCTGTTGCGCGATAAACGGGTCATCGCCTCTCACAATCTTTCGGATTCCCACAATATAGTCAGCTTCGGCCGTCTGGCCGCCGGCTCCTACATGATTGAAATTAAGGGCGCCTTTCAATACAAGTTTGGTGTCCTCATCGACGATTCCGAGCTCTGAGCCCTTCCGGCTGCTCCCAGGCCCGGGTTCTGGGCGATTTTTTAGCGATTCTTACCCAAAAATTTCACGAATAAGCGAAATATAAGCCGCTCATAACCCACCTGTGGCGGTTTTCCTTACACTCTGTCAACATCTGGACGCCATGATCCGCCCAACCGGAGCGACTGGTGATTCACGCGGAAAATCAAAAAGAAAACAAGATATAGAAACAAAGCAGAGGAATGGGGGAACCAATGAAAACCATCAGAAATATGAGCCTGGCGCTCGCGGTGATGCTCATCGCACCGGCGCTCATGGCGGACACGAAAGTCTTCGTGCAGAATAATACGAGTCTGACCTTCGCGCTCAAGACGAGTCGAAGCGGGCATTATTTGAGCAGCAGCAAGTGGGGCGGAAGTTCCGGCACCGTAAAACCGGGCGACCGCAAGCGCGTCGTCTGGTTCAATCGCGATTCAGGTATTAAGAGCGGAAAGTATTTTTACTTTAACGAGACCCTGACCACCGGCTCGGCCTCGCTGGTTCTGAAGCAGCGCTTGAAAGGGCGCTGGATCGGCTCCACCATGTGGCAATCCCTGTCCGGTTACGGCATCGACCACCCCTGGTACAGTGATCGCTCCACGCACGTCGCCACCTGGTACGTCAACGGCCGCGCCATTCAGGTCAAGTATCGCGCGTTCTTCACTGGCGGTTACGATCATATCGAGTATATTCTTCAGGAAGAATACCTGGTGCAACCGGGCGACGCGAATACGCTGAACGTTCTGGCTTACAACATTTACATGCGCCCGGCCGGTCTATTCAAGAACGGTCAGTCCATTCGCGCGGGTTTGATTCCCGGACGCGTCAAAGGCTATGACGTCATCGTTTTTTCGGAGGCTTTCGATAATTCCGCGCGGGCGAAACTCTTGAACGGCCTGCGAAGCGAGTATCCCTATCAGTCCAAAATCCTGGGCGCCGATCGCGGCGTTTATCAGGACGGCGGAGTCATCATCGTCAGCAAGTGGCCCATCAAGGCCCAGGCCCAGCGAACCTTCAAGGACGAATGCTCGGGCTCCGACTGTCTGTCGGACAAGGGCGTGCTGTACGTGAAAATCGAAAAGCAGGGGCGACCCTATCACGTTTTCGGCTCCCACACGCAGGCCTGGTCCACGGCCGAGGGGCGCGAAGTTCGCAAGGTGCAGTTTCGCATAATCAAGGAATTCATCGATTCACGCAATATTCCTTCCAGTGAAGCCGTGATCATCGCGGGCGATTTGAACGTGGACAAGATCAATTTCCCGGACGAATACCAGGAAATGCTCTCGCTACTGCGCGCGGCCCAGCCAGCTATTCAGGGATATCCCTATACTTTTGATAACGGCACCAATCGCCTGGCGAGCTCCGGTCCCCGGGAATATCTGGATTACGTGCTGTATTCCACGGACCATGCCCGAGCGGAGAGTTCTTCCTTCAACGAGACCCGCATGATTCGCAGCCTGGAGGAGTGGAAGGAATACTTCTGGGAATACGCCTACTGGGACCTGTCGGATCACTACGCGGTCTACGGGCGCATGGAATTCAAGGCGACGGCTTCGAGTCTTCCGGCATGGCTGTGGCCCTACTTTTCCTGGGGCAAACTGTTCTAGTTCCCGGGGAATGAAGTTGGATGAAAAGGGCGTCCCCGGGGCGCCCCCTTTTTTTTGGGGCGATCGGGCGGGATGGTTTTCTGCTTGCTCGCCTCATTCCTCGAATCACAGTGAGGCCGTGACGGCGTACGAACTCACCTGTTTGCTGGTGATCATGATCCTGGGCTATCGCATGGTGCACAACCTGCTGATATACCGGAAGAATCGCCATTGCGAATTCCTGCTCTACTTCGCTTTTACTCAGGCGTTTTTCGCCCTGTATCTGATCCTGCTCCTCAAAACCATCAATGTGGATCCGCCCGAGTCCGCCCTGATCTATGAGCGCGTGGAAAACGCGACCCTACCGGTCATGGCCGCGTTTTTTGTTTTGTTCGTGCACAAGTTCCGTCCCATTTTCAGCACGCGCGTGCTCTGGATTCTCATCGGAGCATTCGCGATGTTTTCCCTGGTAATCCTTCTGCACCCGGGCGCGTATCACAAGGATCTGATGGCGCCCAAGCATTTCCCCTGGCTGGGGGTTACCATTCACGAAACCGAGCAACCGGTGTGGGTCATGATTTTCCTGATGACCATGTTCGTGGTCATGGTTCGAGCTCTCATAAAGTATTTTTTCGAGGATTCGTTGCATCGCACGCGCTCCAAGTTCCTGGCCTTCGCGCTGGTGTTTCTCTTCGTCACGGCCGCCAACGACATCATGGTCTCCCTGCAGATCATTAATTTTCCCTACGTGGCGCATTTCGGAATTCTGGTGGTCTTGTTCGCGGTGGAGAACCTCTTCAACGTCGAAATTAAGTTCAATCCGGAACTGGCGCTGGCTCCCGATGACGCGGGCGATTCCGTGGAAGCCGTGCACGGGACCGCCGACGGGGTGAATTCACCCGTCGCCGCGGCTTCTTCCGTGCCGGCCGGCACGGTCCCTGCTCGAACCGACGCGACGGATAGCGAAGGGGAATTCCCCGTGCGCATCAATTGCCTGGGGCCGCTGGACATTTACTCCGGGGGGGAACTGGTTCCTTTCACCCAGATCTCGCGCAAGAAAAAGCTGCTGAAGCTTTTCAAGATGTTGCTCCTGAAATACGGCAAATGGTTGCACAAGGAAGAAGTGCTCAATGCGTTATGGCCGGAACTTCCGGAGAAAGGCGCCCTGAACAATCTCCATGCCCTGTGCTTTCGCCTGCGTAAGATTTTCGGCCAGCCGGATGCACTGGTCTTTGCCGAGGACCGGCTTTTTTTGAATCGCCATATGGTTCAGGTGGATTTTATTGTATTTGAGAAACTGCTGGATCGAACCCAGGCTTTGTATCGAGAGAAGAATTTCCCGGCGGCAATCGCGGCCGCGGAGTCGGCCGAAAAATTGTATCGCGGCGATTTTTTCGAATTCGATCCCTATTTCGAAGGCGCCGAGTTGATGCGCGGGCATCTACGCCAGAAATACAAGCAGGCGTTGTTGCGCCTGTGTGAAATTTATCGCGCTGAAAAGAACTTCAGCGAAATGGTGGAATGCAGTCGCAAGGCCGTGGCCATTGACGAACTGGACGAAGAAACCTGGCGCTTTCACTTTCAGGCTCTCAATGGAGCCGGCAAGAAAAACCAGGCTTTGAAACAATACGAGGAACTTAAAAAGATACTGCGAAGGGAAGTGGACGTGGAGCCGGACGACGATACGGCCGAACTCATTCGCAAGATCCGGGACGGCGAAGCAAGTACGGCTCAATCGGATTAGCTCCTTGTGTAAACACTACAAACAATCAAAATTACGGAACCGAAAATGAAGAAACGAACGGCATTAATACTGACGGCAACCCTGCTTGTAGGGGGCCTGGCTTGCGGAAAGACGCAACCCCAGAACAGCGCGACCAATCAGAGCCAATCGGAAGTCAAGCTGGCGAAGATCAATGTGAGCGGCATGACTTGCGCCGGTTGTACTTCGCGCATCGAAGCGATGATTAAGAAACTACCGGGCGTGAAGAGTTGCAAGGCGTCCGTGCCGGACAAGAACGTCCAGGTAAGTTATGACGCGGCTCAAGTGCAATTGGCCGGCATTGAAAAAACCATTGAAAGTCAAGGCTACAAGGTCGTGAAATAAGCGCCGGTGTGCGGATCCAGACTAAGCCTTCGGTTGGATCCGCGGTTCGGGTGCAGTCTTTCCGGTTGACTTTTGTCAACTTTCATGCTATCATGCCTTGCCGCGCGCCGGCACCGTCACCCTCCTTGAGATCCCTCCCAGTGCGGGCGTGGAATCTTCTACGGAATCATCAGAGGCCCACCCACCGGGTGGGATCCGTACAATTGGAGTGTCAGGCGGTGGGGGCTTCCTGCCACATGCCGTGTTCCTTGATGAGGGCCACAAGCTCTTCGTCGGCAAGTTCACTGGGGATATTGGCTTTGACGATGGTCTTTTCACGATAGAGATGAATCTTCCCGGGACCCGCGCCCACGTAACCGAAATCGGCGTCGGCCATTTCGCCGGGGCCGTTGACGATGCAACCCATGATGGCGATTTTCACGCCCTTCAGGTGACCGGTGCGGGCCTTGATGCGCGCAGTGGTTTCTTGAAGATCGAAAAGGGTGCGGCCGCACGAGGGACAGGAAATGAACTCGGTGCGCACCATGCGCAGGCGCACTGCTTGCAGAATGTCCAGCGCCAGGCGGGTGGCGGATTCCGCGTCGCCCTGATCGATGCACAGCGCATCCCCCAGACCGTCCAGGAGCAAACCGCCGTGATGCAGCGCGGCGCCGTAGAGCGCATCATCGTCGGAGGCGAAAGACTGTCGCAGCAGAATCGGAAAGTCGTCCGTGTTCGCGCCCGACTCCTGGAGCAGGGCGACGGCTCCGCGCACCAGTGCCGTCGCGTCGGGACCTTCGGCGATGCGACCGCGTTCGTAACGGGCCGGCTCCGCGGAAAGAACGAATTTGAAATCGCCCGCCAGGGCGCGCAACACGTCGCCGAAGGCGTTAACGTCGTCCACGCGAAAATGCAGGAATAGCCGCGTTTTGCCTGCGAGAAGCGCCTCCCTGGTCCGCGCGGAAAACAGCGCATCGACCGACTTAAAACGGCTCGGCGTAATTGTAAGCGAGATACCGTGCAGGCCGGCGAGCAGGTCCGGGCCGAGGACCGGAGTCGCGCCGTCTTCCGCGGCGCCCAGGTCGGCTATCAGGGGAATGGTCAACCCCTTCTCCTTGAGTTGCCCGGCGACTTCGAGCAGTTTCTCTTCTTGAGTTTCGGCGCCTCGCAACAGAATCGCATCGCATCCCATGTTGCGCACGGCGTTGATTTCATCCACGATGCTCTCGACGTCGCCGTCCGGGAAGCTGCGCGCCGGCGTGACGATGCGCGTGGGCGCGGTTCGGCCCGGAGGCGATTTTTCCCGGGCGATTTCGTCCGGAATGGCCAGCCCGACTTCATTGCGACGCTTGAAGGAATACGAAGGAGCATAGTCGAAAAACGCGCGCGTGAGTGCCGGCGGAAATGATTCGCTCGGGGCCGCGCCCGCGATTTCGTCCATGGCCTCGCGTACGGAATTATAGCGATTGGCGATTTCGCGGGCCACGGGGATTTCATGGATGGAATCCTCGGTAAGAGACACGCGAATGGTATCGCCGATGCCGTCCTCCAGCAAACTGCCGATGCCGATCACGGACTTGATGCGACCGTCCGTGCCTTCGCCCGCTTCGGTCACGCCCAGGTGGAGGGGGTAGTTCATGCTTTCACGGCGAAAGCGTTCCGTCAAAAGGCGATACGCGTGCACCATGACCACCGGGTTGGACGCTTTCATGGAAACGATAATGTCGTGGTAGGCGTACATCTCCGCGATTTTGATGAACTCCACGGCGGATTCCACCATGCCCTCGGGAGTATCGCCGAAGCGATTCATGATTCGATCGGAAAGGGAACCGTGGTTCGTGCCGATGCGCATGGCCCGACCCAGCTCTTTGGCCCTCAGGACCAGCGGCTTGAAGTCGTCGTGGACTCGCTCCAGTTCCTCGGCGTATTCGGCGTCCGTGTATTCGCGCGTTTTGAATTTCTTTTTGTCGGTATAATTGCCGGGATTGATGCGAACCTTCTCGGCGTGCTCCACGGCCACCATGGCCGCGGCCGGCGCGAAGTGAATATCCGCCGCGATGGGGATGTCGTATCCGCGCTTCGCGATTTCCCGCTTGATGTCGCCCAGGTTCTCCGCGTCTTTTTTACTGGGCGCGGTGATGCGGACGACTTCGGAACCCGCCTCGTACAACTGAATCGCCTCGGCCACGGTCGCCTCGGTATCCATGGTATCGGCGATGGTCATGGATTGTAGACGAATGGGATTATCGCCGCCGATGCCGACGTCGCCGACCTTGACTTCCCGGGTCTTGAGTCTTCGATATTGAAAGGGATCGTCAATATATGGACCGGGATTGTTCATGTCCGTATCCATCGCTGTTTCGGTCGCGCCGGGAGTCGCCATAATACTCAAATATAAGCAGCGGTCCTGGATTCAAGTAGTTCTGTTTCGGGTCCGGCGTGGTCCAGGTGCGGGTTTTTAGTAGCTTGCGTGCACTGCTCGCCGGAGCGGTGGTTTGACATATGACTTGACACGGGCGGGTCTTCCATTTTTCCGTCAGGTCGTGAAGTCATATCTGAACAATAAACTCAAAGTCGCGGTCGGCGGCATGACCATGCTTTTCATCCTGGCGGGGGCCGCGGTCCTTCCGACCGGGTGCAAGGATAATACCGACGGCAAGAACGGCGGGCTCACTTCTAATTTGAGCAGCGCCGAGAAGATCAAGGTTTTCCAGGCCAGCCCTCAGGAAGTCTTGAAGCCCACTCGCTGGGACGTAGGTAATACCACCATCTCCAATGAATCGCGCCTGGACCTGTTCTGGGACAGCACCAGGCCCGATCCATTGGTAATCCCACCCTCCCGAATGAATCGCCACTGGCCCCGTTCTGGG
>CAZGYS010000018.1:0-23903 GCA_964530305.1 uncultured Leptospiraceae bacterium | reverse complement strand
GCCGGGTCTGTTCGCGCAACAGCCCCCGAAAAACGAACATGTGATAAGTCGACAGGCAGCCGGCGACGACGAAGGCATCCACCGCGCCGTTCACGAATGAATCGGCTTTCAGGCCGCCTTGCACGATTGCCAGGGCGATTCCGAAGAGCATGCTCAGGCCGGTCAACGCGGCCACGTAGCGCAGATTGCGCAGGACGCGATGCTTCATTGCTTGTTCTCCCCGGCGAAGCGCGCGCTCACCAGGCCGAAGCCGTACTGTTTCATGGCGCTTCGCAGTTCGGACCGGCTCATGCGCGGGTCGCGACAAACGTAGACGATTTGATTGTATTCCTTGGCGCGGGCCAGCGGCTGGGACGTTCGTCCGGCGGGGCGAACATCGCCGAAGGCCAGATCGAGCAGGGCTCGGGGCAGTCCGATGGCGATTGCCGTAAAGCGAATGTCCCGTGTCTGCTCCAGGGGGCTTTTTTTCGGAGCGCGGTGTTCCAGCCCCCACAAATGATAACTCATGTGACCGCTGACCGCTCGCACGCGTCCGGAGCCCAGGATGTTGACCGCCGATGCCTGACCGTAGTTTCGCGCGAGCACCAGGGCATGGTCGCGTTCGGTCGCGGGCAGTTTCGCGTGGATGTTTTCGATCAAGCGAGCCATTTCCCGCCAGCCGTACTGGTCGTGAAAATCGCCCGTGAGATCCTCCGGGCTCTTGATGACGGCGCCGGTCACGGCGACGACGAATTTGTCCATTTGCTTGAGGGGAATGATGGGCAAGGATGCGGGAAGCAGCGCCGCGCCGCCCAGGGTCAACAACAGCGCGAAAATCGCCGGGCGCAGGCGTGGGTACGCGGCGTTCCCGGTGAGCAGGCGCTCCCACGCAATGGCTCCGGCGGCCAGGACTCCGGGGAAAACGCCGGCCGTGTAATAGGGTTTCCCGCCGGTGAAAATAAAGAAGACCTGGACCGTGAGAAAGACAATCGCCAGGGCGCGAAATTGTTTCAGGGCGCCGAACAGCAATGTGAACAGACCCGCCGACCAGATCAGGAGGGACAGGGGGTGCATGTAGAGCACCTGGCCGGCCAGGAAACCCGCGGTGCCGATTTTCGCGTAGGTGCGTCCGCGCATGTTGGCGATGAATTCCAGCGTGGGCCAGTTGTTTTGCGCCTGCCAGAAAACGTTAGGCGCGAAGATCGCCAGCGAAAGCAGGCCGCCCAGCCAGGGCCAGGGCGTACGCAGGTGCGCACGCAGAGGGGTTGATACCAGCACGGCGACCAGGCCCAGGCCGAAAATCGCCATGGTGTGTTTATTGAGCAGTCCGACGCCCGCGAGAGCGCCCATGAGCAGCCACAATCGCGGCGAGCCGCCCTTGGCCATGCGCGTGAGAAGGTAGGCGCCCGCGGTCCAGAAGAGCACGCCAAACACGGGCAAATGTAAAAGACCGCCCATGCGTAACAAGGCCGGCGCGAAGAGCATGCACAGACCCGCGATGATTTCGGCGCTCCGGCCGCCGCCCATTTCGCGGACCAGCAGGATGGTGAGCACGATGGCCAGGCCGCCCGCTACCGCGGCCGGGAAGCGCAGCACGAAGAGGGACTCGGAAAGCGTCCACATGAGACCGGCCAGCCAGGGCACCAGCGGCGCGTGGTCCACGTAGCCCAGATCGGGGTGCAGACCGCCTTCGATGAAATACAATTCGTCCCGATGAATGCCGTAGCGCGTTGCCAGCGCCAGATGGGTTCCGGTTTTTACGATGAAAAAGAGCAGGGGTATGGAATAGAGTTTTCGTAGCACAAGTCCGTCTCCAGGGCCCGATTCAGGGCGATTGGGATGGACTGATTAAACCCGAAAAACGGAGCGCCGGCTCGGCGATTTCAAAATGACCTGATCGATTACGAGAATCGATCAGGATTTGTCGTTCTCCGCGGGCGTCGGGGCGATTTCCTTACCCGCGCGATACTCCGTAGGCGTCATGCCGGCGATGCGGCGAAAGGCGCGATTGAAGGGGGCCAGGGAGCCATAGCCCAGATCCATGGCCATGCGCAGAATGGCCAGGTCCCGGTGCTCGGGATCACGCAGCATGCGTTGTGCTTCCCGTACGCGATAGTGGTTCAGGAAGTCGTTGAAATTGCGATACCCCAGCGCGTGGTTGATGTGGCGGCGTAACTTGTACTCGGGCAGGCCCAGGTCCTCGGCCAGCGAGCGCACGGTCAGACCCTCATTGCGAAACGCGCCGTCCTCCACCAGCAACTTGCTTAGCTTTTCATCCAGGACCTTGTCCGGTTCCGGGGGCGATTTAGCCGGCGCGGGTTTGGCGAAGAATATGCCTTGCTCCAGGGTGTTCATGCGCAGCATGCACGTGACGGTGAGGAGCAAAAAGATAACGGCGTGGACCAGCTCCAGGCCGCCGGGGACGGCGCGGCCCTTGAGCATGACCTCGAAGAGCAGGACGATCACCGTATACACGCCCACGGCTATAATGAAAATAATCCGCAACTTGCGTCGGTCTTCCAGCAGGTCCGCCTTGATCCCGGTATAGGCCAGGCCTAGGGCGTGGATGACGAACACCAGCGAAATGATCTGGGGAAAGGGCCGCAGGATTTCACGCAACAGGGCGTTGCTTTCGGCGGCGATAAACAGGGCCGCCGGGATTTTGAGCGCCTTCGCGAACGAAAGCACCTGCACGCCCGCGAAGATAAGCCAGTGCACGGCCCGGGGGCGAAAGTGATCATCAAAGAGCGCCCGGCTGAGCAGCCAGAAAAAGAAGGGCACGCCCATGCAGCCTACGGCGACGGGGTACTTCCAGAGGGGCATGGGGCGCACGGGGCCCGTCATGGTGCAGATCATGTAGCAGATCAGACAATAGATGAACCCCAGGGCCGGGCCCACCGCGGGGATGCGGCGTCCGCGAACGATCAGGAGCATCGCCTGAAAACTTATAAGAGCGATGACCGCTGTTTTTATGAATAATCCCGCGCTGTCCATGAATCAACCGGTGTCATTGGGCGGGCCGGGCTGCATGATGCCGAGTTTATTTCGTGCTCCGGGGCCATTTTTTGCCCTCCGAGGCAAAATTCACTTGAACAAGGGCCGGGGAATCCCATCTAATAGTTGGGAATTTTTTCCCAATCACACGATTCTAATATAGATACAGAACGTACTGAATCGCATTTGTCCAGGCGCGTAGCTGATGCCGCATCGACGAGCCCGGTTCAAGACATCATATTCGAGACGCAAGGAGTCCGGTTTTGAAACAATCCAACCCCAGTTCCCCTCAACGGAGGGAGTCCGCGCAATCGTCGGGCGGTTTTCATAAGTCGCGTTTATTCAAATTATTCTCCGGCATGCTGGTGCTCGGGGCTTCGTTGGCCACGGTACCGCTGTTGACCGATGAGAAATTCGATCCCGATAAATACATCAGCAAAAAGTGCAAGGGCAAACTGGCTTGCTTCGGCCTGGAAAACGAACCCAAGTCTCAACGAGACACGGTTCCTAAAGACGCCGCCAGTTTTATTCGCCATCGCGGTTTGCCTTCGCGAGTGGATTTGAGTCCCAATTTCCCGCCCGTGGGTAGTCAGGGGCGACAGGGTTCCTGCGTAGCCTGGACTACGGCCTATGCCATTAAGTCTTATCAAGAGCGCGTTGAACGCAAGTGGAGCTTCGACGCGGGCGGCGGGGTGAATACCCGTTGCAATGGCGGGGCTTCGAAAGTTTTCTCCCCGGCCTTCATCTATAACCAGATCAACAAGGGGCGCGACCGCGGTTCGTCCATTTATAATGCTTTTCGCCTGATGGTTCGCGATGGTGCCGCTCCCTGTCAGTACATGCCCTACAATGTGCGTGATTATCTCACCCAGCCCAATTCCCGAGCCCGTAGCGCCGCGCGTCGGTATCGCGCCAGTCGCTTCAATCGCATTAATTGCGCCACCAATCTGAACGCCGTAAAATCCGTCCTGGCCAAGGGCAACCCCCTGGCGGCCGGCTTTCGCGTTACGAAGAGCATGTATCGCGTGAATCGCGTGAAGAACGCCGTGTGGGATACCTACGACCCGCCCGTGCGCGGTGGTCACGCCATGGCCATCGTGGGTTACGACGATAGTCGCACTTCCCAGCGCGGTCATCGCGGCGCGTTCAAGATCATGAATTCCTGGGGCACGCGCTTCGGGGACCGCGGTTTCATGTGGATTTCCTACCGGAACATGCGCCGCGTTTGCAAGTATTCCTATGTGATGTACGACCGCCAGGGTAGTGGTGGTGGAGGCGGCGGCGGTTCGCCCGTACGACCCGGTCCGTCGCCCACGAACAATGTTACGAAAAAGGCCGTTCCGCCTCGTCGTGTTTCGGCTACGCGCGGTAATTTTTCCAAGCACGTGGACGTCAGCTGGGATCGCGTTTCCGCCGCTCGCGCTTACGGTATCTATCGCGCCGGGCCCGGCTCCAACAGCTTTCGCCGATTGGCGTGGCGCCACGGCAGCAAGTCCAATTATCGGGACGACAGTGTTCAGCCGAATATTTCCTATCGCTATCGAATTCTCGTCATCGCCTCGGGCAGCCGTTCCAACTTGAACGATTCACCCACGGCGGAAGGTTACGCGAAATCGTCGGATCGCCCGCGCAACCCCAGCCGCGTATCCGGTCTGTCCGGCTTTACCTCCAGGGGTAAGGTAAACCTGATCTGGAATTCCCAGAGCAGCGCGGATTATTACCAGGTGGCGCGCTACAATCCCCGCACCCGCAAATGGGGTTTGATTATTCGTCGTACCACCGGTCGGGCGGCGACCGACTCGCGTCCCATTCGCAACTCCAAGAACTACTATGCCGTGCGCGCCGTGAATGCGGCCGGGGCCGGTAAGTGGAGTTCGCCCGCGCGCGTCGCCGTGGGCGGTAAGTCCGTAACTCCCGCGCGCGTGCGGTCCCTGACCGCTTCGCGCGGCACGCATCGCAACAAGGTGAGCCTGCGCTGGGGTGAAATTTCCGGTGCGGTGCTCTATCAACTGTATCGCTACAGCTACAGTACGCGCAAGTGGTCCTATCTGACCCGCACTTCGCGTCTGTACTATGATGACGATTCGCGCACCGTTTCCAATGGTCGTAAATACGCTTATGCGATTGCCCCCGTTTCCGAGGCCGGTCGCGGGCGCTTCTCTCGTCCGGTAGTGGGTTGGGCCAGTCCCTTCTCTCGCCGCGGCTCCATCCTGGAAGCACCCAAAGGCGTAACGTCTTCCATGCGCAATGGAACTATCTCCATCAAGTGGAAGGCCGTAACGGGCGCCCAGGAATACTATGTGTTCCGTAAGAAAGGCGAGAACGGTAAACTTAAATTCATCAGCGGTACCAATAAGACTTCCTATTCGGAAAAGATCCCGAGCAAGGGAGACGTGTATCTCTACACGATTCGCACGAAATCCCTCATGGGCGGCGAATCGGCCAACTCCGAGTTCACGGCCGGCTTCGTTAATGAAGAGGTCTTCTCGGTTCGACATCGTCTGTTGCCCGGCGTGGGCATGGAGAAATTCGTCGGTACCTGGCGCGCGGATCACGTCACCAATACCGAGGCGTATTCGCTGGTTCTGAAAGTCCGTAACGCGGGCGGCGGTAAGTATGAAGTAACCATTACCCGCAACGGTAAGCGTGCGCGCAAAGTCGGCGGTAAATACGTGGCTCGCTCCAGCTACCTGGAAAACGACGGCTTCAAAATGCGCGTCCTGGACGACGATAAAAAGGCCGCCGCCGTGGAAATCACGAATCGCCGGCTGTATCCGGATGAAATCGAGATCGTTTTTACGAAGGATTAATTCGGGTTGTGGAAAATCCCGGTTGCCATTCCGGCGGCCGGGAGTCTAACTCGTGATTCGGATTTGTTGTAAGGAGTTTTCATGCGCAATACCTGTCTTCGAACCTTTCGGGGAGCCATGGCCTGGTGCAAGGCACTACCGCTTGCACTGTTGATGTTCTGCGCGTCCACCAATGGCGTGGATGCCTATCCCCCGCCCATCCCCCTGGAGGATCGCCTGAAACAATCCCAGCTGGTCATCGTGGCGGACATCACCAATGTCTCCAGCCGCAAGCACACGGCCAAGAGCAAGATCGTTTCATTGCGCGTGAAGGTTCTGGAGACCTTGAAGGGTAAGGTTAAACCGAAGGAGTTCACGCTGACTTTTCTGGCGTTCCCCGAAACGGAGGAAAGTCACATCATTCGGGCCCCGGGCAAGGGGCGTTATATCTTTTTCCTGAACTATAAAAAAGTGAAAGACTCCCGGGGACGCGTGGGGCAAACTATCGTATTCTATGAGCCTCGCGTCTATGCCTATGTTACGGCTGACGACAAGAACCTGAGCGCTATAAAACTACTTGTTCAATAATATACGCGGTTGCTAAACCGCCGCCCGGTCGTTGATGAGTTATCCGCCTGTACCGCCTTTACTAGATCCGTATCAGGTCAAACCTCAGGACTCCCATGATCGCAAATTCATTGAGTATGTTTACACGCTCCAGAAAAACGCGGTCAACCAGAACGAAGCCCTCTTCCAGAAGATCCTGGGGGGCATGGGAGATCTCGGGCAGTGGAAGAGTGAGTACAACGGCAGTCACCATCGCCGTTTGATCACCAAGTTCATCGAGCAGTATTCCCCCGAACACGAATACCAGCCGGCGTTGATTCTCTACCCCCGCGTGTTGCGGGTGTTTTCCCAGTCGGAAGTGGAGATGTCCATCTCCATGGTCATGCGCTTCGAGCGCGGTTTTATCGACGGCCCCCAGCAAATCGACGCCCTGCGGGATCTAAACTTCCAATCCGTGGTGGACTATTTTGAAAAGGCCACCAGCATCCCGCGCAAAATCGAACTGGAGCACGAGGAATATCCCGGCAACCTGCTGGGCGGAAGTAATTATTCCCAGGTGCCGGACTATCGTCGCTTGTCCCTGGAGAATCCCCTGATTGAACAGGCCAATCGGGTGATGGTCAATAACGACTTCGAGCCCTTCAATTTCGATCTGTTTCGCAAGGATGTTCTCTACATAGCTTCCGAGGAAAAGAAAATCCTGAACCGGTTTTACGACGGCCTTTACCTGGCCGCGGACGGCGGCGTCGTTCCCAACGAGGAAGTCATTTACTGCTATCGTATCCTGGCGGACGCCTTCGAACACTTCGTTCGCGCGCTGGGACAAAAGCAGCCTAAACTTCAGAAGCTGCTGGATCGCTTCGACGCCGAGAATCCCATCGACCTCACTCGCCGTCAGAAGAAAGAGCGCGTCTCCGCGTTGCTGGATTTGTTCGAGAAGATTATCGCCAAGAATGAACAGTCCTCCATGTTCGAGAAGCTCGGACACTTGATCGTCGTGATTCGCATGCTCATGTCCGAGCTCGACAAAAAATACGACAAGGTGGCCGACAAGGCCATTCGCAACAAGACCCGGGACTTGAAAGAGCGCATCATAAACGGGTCCGAAAAGGAATTTCAATATTCACTATTGCATCCGGGAGAAATTTTCGGGCCCGACGTCTTCAATGACGAGGAGTGGACCCGCAAGCACGCCCGCACGGTAATCAATAATCTCTTGGAACTGCCTGAATTCATTCACGTGCCCGCGGACGAGAGCGACGAAGGACCGGTGTTCGTCGCGCACATGCCGCTGTTGTATCGCATGGAAGCCGAGGCCATGCATCGCGATGATCGCGAAAAGCTGGCCGTGGTCCGTCGACTCATCGCCGCCGCGCCCAACCTGCGTCCCGACGCGGGGCCGTATCGCGGGCAACTCAAGCAGCACAATGAAAAGTTATACAAGGAAGCCGAGAAGCTCATGGCAACCTTGAATCAGGCCCAGGGGCGCGCGAAGCGCGAGGCCGAGGAACAGAAGAAACAGGCCGACCGGATGATCGCCGCGTCGGCCGGTTCGGTGGCGGCCATTCTGGCCGTGGGCTTGTACGCGGGCCTGGCCGAGTTCAGCGCGTTACCGGCGTTCGTGCTGGGCGGCATGGCGTTCGGAATCGCCTATGCCCTGGCGGGGACGGTCCAGAACGCCGTGCGCGGCGGTCGTAATAAAGCGGCCACCGATGCTCCGGCCGGCGATTCCGGTGAAAATCCGTCCGTGACGAAGGACCTGGATGCTCTTTTCCCGCGCAACGCGAAAGACCCCATGGCCGTGGTCTATACCACCAATAAACTAACGGCCGCCATCTTGAAACTGGATCGGATCAAGAAACTTAAGGACGAAGCGAAGACGACCGCCGCCGCGGAACTGGAAACGGCCGCCGGGTCACGAGCCGCCTTGATCAAGATTCCCGGAGATAAGGTCCCCATCAATTACAGTGAGGCCGTCTACGTCGGGCGTCGGGCCCTCAAGTCCGACGGTGATCGAAAAAAGATTTCCGCGCATTTTCGCACGGAGGCGGAAAAAGCTCGTCGACACAAGCAGTTCAACCAGAAGATCGTAGACTACTATTCGTTTATCGCCGACGAAATCGATTTTAATCACGCGCGTCTGGCCGGCCAGGGGTGAATCCGCTTAATGTTCGATCCTGAATACGAACGGGAACTTTCCGAAAAAGATCTCGAAACGCGCAAGCTGAAGCAGAGCGTGCTCTGGCCCGCGCTGTTTACGGCTGCTCTCTGGGCCGTTGAAATCGCCAAACACGCTTTTGAGCTGGAGCTGTGGAAATACGGCGTCCGCCCGGGCGATTGGTGGGGTCTCACGGGTATTCTCACCGGTCCCTTGATTCACGGCGGCTTCAAGCACCTGTTCAATAACTCCGTGCCGCTCATCGTTTCCGGCGCGGGTATTTTGTATTTGTATCGCGCTTTCGCCGCCCGGGTCTTTATTATCGTCTATTTGTTAAGCGGCCTGGCGGTCTGGCTCTTCGCGCGACCGTCTTCGCACATCGGCGCCAGCGGCCTGACCTATGGTTTCGTCTGCTTTATTTTTTTCTCGGGCGTTTTTCGTCGCGAGGCGCCGGCCATAGCCCTGGCACTCATCGTCACGTTTCTGTACGGCGGCATGGCCTGGGGCGTGTTCCCCATCCAGGAAGGCGTATCCTGGGAATCCCATCTAGCGGGCGCGGTGATCGGATTCACGTTGGCGTTTGCGTTTCGTAAAAGTAATTTGCCTCCGCCGCCGGACTGGGGGGACGATGACGACGATGAGGACTATTATATTTATGAACGGGAAAGATAGAAGGGCTGGAGGAGCTACCGGTGGATGACGGAGCACCATTTACGCGTGAAGAGAAAAAGGGTACCACCGCCCATGTTATGCTCGTCCTCGTGGGCCTTGCCGGCGGGCTTTATCTAACGGGCTGGATCCTGGACGAGCCCGCCGGAGTTGTCGCGCGCGGGGTCGGCTTCTTGATGTTGCCCATCGCCCATGCCCTTGCAATCAAAGGCACCGCGATCCTGGCGCTGATTGTCTGGGTTACTAAATACGTTGTGCTTGCGCCCTTTTTTGTAACGCGCTGGATGATTCGAAAAATCAGCGGATACGAACCCGAACCAGAACAAACCAACGGGCCGTCGGCCGCGGCCGCGTTCTTGCTTCTGTTTCCCCTGGTCGGCATTTGCGTCATGACTACCCTTTGCGGGGGAGCAATCATGGTGTTCGCATACGAGCAATTCAGCGTGGAGCATCCCATGGGCTACTTCGCCGGCGTCGGCGCCCTGTACGGCCTGGTTCTCTGGTTGCTGATCCGCGCCGGACTCATGACCGACGTGGAAGTTAGTATGGGTTGAAGGGGAAACCCTGCCGCACCGAAGCACCCGGGTGCCTGGTGCTCGCGCTCCAGACCGTGGAAAGATCGCCGGATCCAGGCGATTCTTTCTCCATGAATACATTGACGTTTTTCAAGAGCCGGCTGGATGTCTTCGCGGCGGAGCTCTACTATTTGCGGCGAGGCGCCGAGATTCGCCTGGAGGCGCGCCGGGAAAGACTGGAGCGGGCCGCGCGTCGATTGGACGGCCGAGGTCCCCGGGCCCGCGATGCCTGGAATCGAATCGCCCTGCGCGGTCTACGGGGCGGTGACCGATCGCGACCACGAAAGACGGGAACATGGACGGCCCTGGTCACGCGAATCTTATCCATGCCCGGCTCTCCCTTCTGGTTCATGGGGCCGCGGCGATTGGACGGCTATCCGGCATCCCCCGGGGATTGCCTGCGTCTCAATCAGGCGGCGGGAGGCACCCTGCGCGTGTGTTTGCTGGGTCTGGGTTTGTGGGTCTATCGGGCGCGCTCCTTCCTCAAATGGGAAAGGCGATGGGAGCGGTTTGAGTATCGCGATCTGGCCGTGCGCATGGCCGGGGTGTTGCTCTACGAAGAAGCGCGCGGCGTGCAAAGAGCCCTGCGCTACCGGGCCGAAACCGAAATTCTCTTTTGAAGTTCTGTTTTGAAGGCGATTGAGCGGCGGACCGGTCGAATTTGCTCAGGCGTTCGCGGCCGCGCCGTAGAGAATTTCGTGCACCTTCGTGCGCGCGGCCTCCGTGTAACGGTCCCGGTCGATGTCGGCCACCAATCGCCCTCCTTTTAGAAAAAGCCGTCGGCTCAAAAGAGCCTGGAAGGGCTCGTCCGTATGGGTCACCACGAGCGCCGCGCCGCCCCGGGACTGGTGGTCCTCAAGAATTTTCACGAGCACGGCCTGACCGGCCGTGTCCAGCCCGGTCAGAGGCTCATCCAAATAGAGTATGTCCGGCTCGTGCAGGAGACATCGCGCCAGCGCCAGACGCTGCTTCATGCCCCGGGAGTAGGCGCGCACCGGCTCCAGCCGGCGATGGAATAGACCACACAGTTCAAGCAGTTCGTCGATGCGATCCCGGGACGCCCGTCGGGAGCGATGTAATTCCTGGAAAAAAATTAGATTATCCCGAGCATTGAGATCGAAAAAGAGTCCCGGTTCGTGTCCCAGATAGGCCGTGCGGGCCAGGTAGTCCCGGCGCGCCGGCATGCTCTCCACTTTCGCCCCCCGGAACGAAACGGCGCCCCGGGCGGGACCGCGGGAGATCAAGGCCCGCAAAAGGGTGGTCTTCCCCGCTCCATTAGGGCCCAGAACCACGCCTATCTCACCGGAGTTCAGTTCCAGGTTCAGGTCGCGCAAGGCGGTTTTGTAGCCGTAGCGATATTCCAGCCCCCGTATTTGCAGCAGTTCCGACATGGGATTCCAGCGGGCCCGCCGGCGATTTCATTGCATACAAAATTTTAACACAAGGTGCTCCCGCGGAAATAGTGATTTTTGATCGTCGCGCGGTTTTTTAGGTTTTACGGCAGGAAGGGCGTCCGATAATGTTCCCGCAATCGCGGAAAGGGCCCGGACCGACACATATATACGAAAGGTCAGGAGTATTTCGCCATTGGAAAACGAGGATCAGAACCCGAGAACATTGGACGAAAATCAAGCGCAGACTGAGGAACTTTCCCGCGAAGAGCTCGAACGTCGTAACGCCGATCTTGAATCCCAGCTAAGGGCCAAGACCAACGAGCTGACCGACTTCGAAGGCCAGCTCCAGAAGCTGACCAATGTCACCAAGCTCATCGCCGACGGCGCGTACTTCTTTTATACGCCCAGTGTAAGCGACGATCAAAACGTCATCGCCCTGCTGGCGGCCAACTTCAACACGATGCTCAAGAGCATCAAGAGTCACCAGGAAGGACTGGAGACGAAAGTCCGCGAGCGTACCGCCGAGCTTGAGCAAACCCTCAAGGAAGTCCAGGACCTGAAGGGTCAGCAGGACGCCGACTATTATCTTACATCGCTCCTACTCAATCCCCTGAGCGCCAACAAGGCCAAGCACGAAAACGTGCGCGTCGATTTTCTAATTCTACAGAAGAAGAAATTTAAGTTTCGCGCGTGGGACGCGAACATCGGCGGCGATTTATGCAGCGCTCACACCATTCCGTTGATGGATAATTCCTACACGGTCTTCTTGAACGCGGACGCAATGGGTAAGTCCATTCAAGGTGCCGGCGGCGCGCTGGTACTGGGCGCCGTCTTCGAGTCCATCATTCAGCGAACCCTGATCAATCGCGAACGCCAGGAACAACAGCCGGAAGCCTGGTTGAAGAGTACTTTTATCGAACTGCAGAAAGTCTTCGAGAGTTTCGACGGCTCCATGATGATCTCCCTCGTCATCGGCCTGGTGGAAAACACCAGCGGGTTTTTCTACTGGTTGAACGCGGAACATCCCAACCTGATCTTGTATCGAGACGGGAAGGCCGAGTTCTTCGAGGAGCCGGTGATCTATCGGAAGATCGGCATGCCCCTGACGCGCAACGTCAACTGGAAGGATCTTCGCAAGGATGAACCCCTGAAGGTGCGCACCGCGCAACTACAGGACGGTGACGTGATCATCGCCGGTTCGGACGGGCGCGACGACCTTGCCATCGGGGAAGACGAACACGGCCAGCGCATCATCAACGAGGACGAGACCTTGTTCCTGCGCATCGTGGAGGAAAGCCAGGCCGATTTGCAGCGTATCTACGAGTCCACGCAACGCAAGGGCACTCTTACGGACGATCTGGGGCTGTTGCGCCTGGGCTTTCGCGAAGGCGGCGGCGGTTCCGGAACGACGGCCGGTTACGTGGACATGCTCAACAAGTCCCGCCAGGCCTATCGAGAAGGGAATGTCGAGGACGCCGTGGACATCCTGGTGGATCTCAAAAAGAATCTGGGCGCGTCCCGGGAAGTCTTGCGGGACCTGGCCGTCATTCACTACAACATGAAGGGTTACGACAACGCCGCGTCCTACGGACAGGAATATCTGGCCATCGAGCCGGATGATACGCGCCTGTTGTTTCTGACCCAGAGCAGCCTCATTAAAATCGGGGACCTGGAGCGCGCCGCGCGCCTGGGAGAACGCCTGCTGGAGCTGGCTCGGGACGTAAAACAACAGTTGCGCCTGGCGCGAATTTATCGGAAGCTCGGCAACATGGGCCGTTGCCGTGACCTGCTGAACGACGCCCACGAGCTGGAGCCGAACAATGACAAGGTTCGGGAATTTCGCGCGCAGTTAAAAATGTGATGCGCGCCTTCATAGTTGTTGCCGGTTAATTAATTTGTTTTATTGACGTGTGTCGCGCATTTGCTTTCCTTCGAAGGAGTGCAAATGCGCGTATCCATGTTTCGTCGCTACTTCACGATTTCCTATGCCGTGACCCTGGGTTTTTTGACGGCCGTCTTGACCTCCGCTCTTCTGGCGCAGGCCCTCAACGCCGGCCTCTTCGTATTCGAATCCGGCTCGGTTGTTTCCGCCGGCGCCATGAACGAGAACTTTCGTCTATTGCGCGAAGCCGCGGAGAAAAACGCCGCGGACGCGGGCGCGAACACGGCGGCCCTGGCAACCATACGCTCGGCGCCGGTGGGTGGAATTATCGCCTGGCACAAGAACCTGGGCCCCGGAGCGCCGGCCTTGCCCCCGGGCTGGTTGGAATGCAATGGACAAACGGTGAGTGACGCGGATTCGCCCTTTAACGGCATCACCCTGCCTGATCTCAACGGCGGAGCGCGATTCCTGCGGGGTTCGGGGACGTCCGGACTTTTTCAAGACGACGCGTTTCAGGGTCATTACCACCTGCGCAATCCGGGCGGCTTCCAGGAGTCCCATTCCATCCCGGGCACGGGGATTTCCTGGCTGATCAATATCGCCGCGGCCGAGCGATTGGAATACACCACGGGCGCCCCCGTTTCCGATGGGACCCACGGTGTGCCGCGCGTGGACTTCGAAACCCGACCGACGAACATGTCCGTGGTCTGGATCATCAAGATCAAGTAAGCGCCGCCGGTTGGAGCAATCGCCGCGTGCCGCCGGCAAATCGTCCCGGCAAGCGACTCAATCCTTACGAACGACTTTCAGGCCGGTAGCCGAGAGAATTGAAAGCACGGCGAAAAAGAACACCAGAAAGACCAGCATGCCCACGACGGTCTTGAGTCCGCTGTCGAAGATGGGATTCACGTCGGAGGTCATGGGGTTGTCCACGATGACTCCGCCCTGGTTGAAATCATAGGCGACGACGGCGTTGGGCGGATAGTCCACGCGCAAAGCCGGACCCAGGCGGGGGATGTTGCGCTCGGTGACCTTGCCGCCCGTGACCCGGGGTTTGGCGTCGGTGGGACGCCACCAGATCATCTGAAATCTTTCCGCCGGCAATTCCGGTAAAACGTGAAAGCGGTCCTTGAATTCATGGCCGTCCACGGAGAACTCAATGCGCAGGGCCGAGTTACCGGGGCGAAAACCGCGATTGATGCGATAACCCCGGGGCGTTTTCGTCAGCGAAAGCGGAGCGGGGATGCGCGTGGCGTCGTGTTCCAGGCTGCCCCTGACTTTCTTCGCGTCGGCGGGCAGGGGAATAAAGAAGGCGTCCGTGCCCGAGGTATACCGGGTCTTATTGGCGATTGCGAAGATCTTCGAAACCCGCAGTCCCTCGGCCGTCCTGGAGATTTGCATGGCGGCCGAAACACGCGTATCGACGCCCAGCGGTTTTTTTTCGAAGACCGTGATCAGGTGGCGCTTCTTCCAGAAGCGCGGTGCCGGAGGAATCATGGCCACGTAGCGTTCGCCGCGAAACGTAGCTCGCAGCAGCATGGGCGTGGCCGGTCGTTTTAAACCCGTGAAAGTGAAAGTCGGACCGATGTTTTCGCGGACCTGCATGATTTGCATGCCGCCCTGGAGCGCGATCAGTTCCAGCTTCGTGACGCGCGCGGGGCGATTGGTCGTACCGTTTCGAAAGGAGCCCCGTAGATCGATTTTCGCGGGCAGCACGACTTTCTTGCGCGGTTGAGCCGTCAGCTTCGCGGGTATAAGCATGGGCGTAATCGCGATGGCCAACAAAAGCGCCAGGGTCCCGGCGCGACCCGCGGGAATGATTTCAGCAAGCGAATGTTTCATGATTTTTCGTGAGGAAACTCAAAGCCGCACTGAATACAGTATTCAGCGCTCCGGTCTTCGTCCGTGTTTCGATTCAGGGCGCCGCACACGGGACAAACCACGCCCAGGCGATTTCGCATGGGCTTGAGAGCGTCGGCGTCCGCGGGCCCCTGGCGTTTTTCCAGTTCCTCCAGTTCCCGCGCCAGAGGCAGAGCCAGTTCCTGGAATTCGCCCTCGGACAACTTGCCGTGTTCCTGCTCCACGCGCAAGTCGCGGAGGTTCTCCAGCACCACCAATCGCCTTAACTCATCCGTGCTGCGCGTACGCTTGCCGGAAGTAAAAAAGTATTCCGGGTTGAGCAGTCCCCGCAATAGAGGATAACCCAGAAAGAGGGACAGAACCAGAATTAAAACAATGGCGATAATCAGAGCGGTCATATGAACGGTAGTGCCGGCTATTTATCCAGGCGATCAAGTTTCTCCATGGCGTCGGAAATACTTTCGTTTTTCGGCCCTTCGCCCTTTGACGTTTGCGCGGACTCTTGCGATCCGGGCGCCGCGGCTCCGGCGCGTCGTCGTCCCAGCCAGTAGATTACCAGCAAGACGGAAAGGATTGAGAAGATGACGATGATGATGGTGGGGATCAAGGACGAAGTGTGCGCCGAGACCTTGTCTCCGAAACCATTGACCAGGCCTTCAACGAGATCCTTGCGACCCTGGGCGGCCAGGGCCTTGACCAGCGGGTCATTCCTGTATTTCGGACCAAACCCGGTTTGCATGCCCTGAACGATTTGTTCGTCCGTCATGCCTTCCTTGATCCGCGCTTCCATGAAACGGCGCACGGGGATGCCGAACGGGCATTCCACGTGGGGGCAGGTGGACAGCACGAGATTGCATCCGCAAAGACATACCAGTGCTTCCGAGGCCTGGGTGAAAGTCTTAATCTGTTCGCGGTCCTTCAGGTTGGTGTAGACTTCCTGCGCCGGAGTTCCGACAAAACCGGTGGTGGGCACGAGCGCTAAAAGTAGAATCAGACAGGCCGTGGGTCGGGTCCGTCCCATGATGCGCGAGAAACGAGAATGGAATCCGCTCAATGATCTTCGGAATGTGGCCGGGGTACGCATCCTCGGTTCAGAAATTCCCAGGGGCGCACGGTGTAAAGCAGCAAAACCCGGCCGGCGCCCGGAGAAAATCCGGTTGGATCCTGATCTCCGTCAAAGACGAATAATTGCTTGAAGGAGCCGTGGTCCGCTGGAGAGTCTCGGTAGGGTTCCGACCAAGAGGAGTGACCGGCAATCAACGTCTCCCACATCAAGGAAATCTCCGCGCGCCTGCTGATTTGCCTGGCATCCATGGCCACCCTGTGGACCACGGCCGCTTTGTGGGGCAATCGCGTTGAGCCGCCCCTGTTGCCCTTGCTTATTTTGCCGGCGCCGGATTTTTTTATCCCCTTGATGATTGCATCGGCCCTGCCGGTCTTGCTGCCTCGCCTGGGTACGGCGATATACGCCGGTCTATTCGTATGGGCCGTCCTGGGCGATTCGACCCGACTCCAACCCCAATTCGTTTCGTTCATCGTTCTGTTCATTGCCGCGATACCGTCCCGGAGGGAAGCGGGGCGACTCTTCGCGCGCGTTTTCTTGATGACGTTCTGGTTTTACGCGGGGCTGCACAAACTGCTCAGCGTGGAATTCATGGGTTCGGAGAATCCCTACTTACTGGCGGGATTGATTCCGGACGCGCCCCATTGGATGAACGTCGTGTTCCCCTGGGTGGCCGTGGTCGCGGAAATGGGATTGGCCGTTGCGCTGTTTTTTCCCGCCGCCCGCAAACTCGCCGCGGCGCACATCGCCGTGCTGCATCTATTGATTTTCATTGCCCTTTCGCCGCTGGGGCATGATTGGAATTCGTCCGTCTGGGCCTGGAATCTGCTCTTGATGTCCGCGGGTTTCTGGTTGTTCTATAATTGGAAGGGTCGCGTCACCGCGGAGTTGCGTTCCGCGTCCCGGGCGATTCGCCTGGCGGCCGTATTCATGGTCGTCTATCCGGCCGGCTTTTATCTTGGGGTTTCCGATCCCTATCTTTCCCACGCGCTGTACTCGGACAATATTCCGCAGGCACGGCGATGCGACGCGGCCGGGACGTGTTCCTATCTGCAGACCTCCTCCAGCAAGATCAACGTGCCTCTGCCGCCTCGTCGTCATGTTTATCACGACTATTTTCGTCGTGTGTGCGCCCCCGGCGATACCCTTGAAATCTTCGAGTATCGCCGCGTCTATAAATCCATCGTCGGCGAAACGACTTCCCATGAATGTCCGGTGCCGCCGGCTCTTCGCTAATACCACCCGTTAAGGAAAAATCGTGAAAGCAAAAAGTATAGCCTATTACATCGTGCTCGTCGTGCTGGGAGTGGGTTTCCTGGGACCCCTGGCCGGACTCTCCGCGGCTTACATGAACTTTAAACTGGGCTTTTATCTGGGCGGCTCGGTTCTCGCGGGGGTACTGGGCAGCGTGGTGACGATTCTCCACGGCGCGCAAGGTCGTCACGGCGCGAACTACATTCAGACCCTGGCTTCCGCCGTGGGTTCCCTGGGCGGGATGTCGACGATTATTCAAACCATGCACTGGCTGGGGATGCCCGAACCCTCCGCGTGGAAAATGATTCTGTTGTTTCTCGGCATCGGCATGTTCAGTACCGGGGTGGGGGTCATGTTCACGCCCCTGCTGGTCGACAGGTGGCGATTGGAATTTCCCTCGGGCAAGGCCGTCGCCGATCTCCTGCGCGCGCTCACCGATCCGTATCTGTTACGTCGCTCCGCGGCGAAGCTGGGCGGGGGCATGCTCATCGGTTTCGTCACGGGGCGCTGGCCGGCCGCGTCCGCGGCGAAAATCATCCCCGGCTCCCTGGGTGTTCTCGCGGCTAACTTTTCCGCCGCCGTACTGGGCGCGGGTCTCATCGTCGGCGCGCGCATCGCCTTGCCGGCGCTGGTGATGGGACTAATCGGCCTGGGCCTTACTCCCTGGTTGCGCAGCATCGGCTGGTTGGAGCCGGGGCAAAAATTTCGCGCCATCGGTTTTCTTTTCGGGCTGGCCATGATCCTCGGCGCGGCCGCGGTTCATCTGGGGCCCATTTTATGGAATGCGTTGCTTCGGTTGCGCGAGGAAAGGCAAGGCGACGCGTCCGAGCGTGACGCCGGCGATGCGTCTCGGGGCGAATCAAGCGTGGGGCGGGGCGTTATCCTGTGGACTTGCGCCTGGGCGGGCGTGGTGGCCTTTACGGCGGGCGGCCTGCTGGATGTAAATTGGGGCTTCGTAGCGCTGGCCCTGAGCTTGAGTTTCGTCTTCGTTCTTATAAACGGTATCTCAACCGGCATCAGCGATTCCAATCCCATTTCGGCCGCCTTCGTGCTTTCGGTTCTACTCTTCGTCGTCGCGGGTTTGAAGGGAGCCATGGTCGGCCTGTTGGCCGGCGCCATCGTCATGATGAGCGCGACTCTGGGGGTCGACATGCAGCAGGATCGCTCCACCGGCCGACGGCTGGGGTCGGACCGTCGCACGCAGTTTTACTTTCAAGTGCTCGGTGTTCTCGTGGGCGCGCCTTTCGCCGTGTTCACCGCGAAGTTCTTTTTCGCGTCTTTTCCGGAATTGCTGGACCCCACGCTCGCGGCGGAGAAGGGCTGGCAATCGGCGATGAGTTTGAAGCTGACCGGCGTGTTGCAAGGGATCGGCGGTTACAAGCCGCGCCAGATGCAGGCCCTGGCACTGGGGTTGGCCTTCGGGTTTATCGTCGCGCTATTGCGACGCGTGCTGCGAAAGCCGGACGAAGCCGGCCGGCCGCGTTTCAGCAGGAACAGGGCCGTTGACTTTACCCTTGATGCGATTATCCTGCCCACGCCCTTCGCTTCGTCCTTCGGCGCGTTCTTTACTTTTCCGCCCACGGCCTGGTTCGGGCTGGGCGGCGTGCTGGGTTCGGTGTGGAATACCGCCGCCGAAAAACATCGCGCGTCCCAGGGCGACGCGAAACGCGTACCGGAGGACATGACGGATCCATCCTTGCTGGGCGGCGGGCTTATCGCCGGCGAAACCCTGGCCTACGTCGTAATCGGTCTGACCTCCATGGCGGGAACGTTTTTTTGATCTTTCAAGCGATGAGTTGCGGATCCAGTGCAAGGGTTTGTCGGTATCCGCAAGTGTCGGTGGCGCGTCTTGATTGACTTTTTCACGTTTTCGCGATAAAAACGGCCCGCCACCGCCGCAAGTCTCTCGAGCCCACCCGGTGGGAGCGGCTACGTGCAAAATCGCCTTCGGCGCCCTCCCGAACCAGGGTGGGATCTTGTAATGGGATGGCGTTATTTGCGGCGTTCGCGGAAGAAGTTTCGCAGGAAGGTGGAAGCGCGCTCGGATTGTGAGTCGAGGAGGACCGCCCGGGGCGAATGATTGAGCGCCTTTTCGCGGGTGCGGGGTAGTTCCAGAACGTCCAGCAGGCCGAAGCCGCTGCCGACGGGAGTGAAGTAGAAAATCGCCTCAACGCGGGCCAGCACCAGGGCGCCGCTGCACATCAAACACGGCTCCAGGTTTGTAATGAGGGCGCATCGCGCCAGGCGTTCGGAATTCAGGGCGGCGCACGCTTCGCGCACGGCCTCGAGTTCGGCGTGAGCCGAAGGGTCCCGGTTTTCGAGAATGCGATTGCGACCGCGACCGAGGACCTCCCACGGGCTTTCGTCCGACTCCGGCAGGCGACACACAATCGCGCCCACCGGAACTTCACCCGCGTCGCGCGCCTCGTGGGCCAGGTTCCAAACTTCGTCCAGCAGATGGTCCGGAGGCGGGTTCATGGGGTTCGGGCGTCGCGAATGAGGTGGTCGCGGTACAGGAGGCGTGGACGCGAAGTCGATTCGCGTCCACGTGAATCGGATGCGTTATTTCTTGCCGCTGAATTTATCCGCCAGGCCGGTCAATAGATCGACGGGGATGGGGAAGATGGTGGTGGAGTTTTTATCTCCGGCCACTTCCACCAGGGTTTGGAGAAATCGCAACTGGATCGTGACCGGATGCTTGCCGATGACGTCGGCGGCGTCCGCCAACTTTTCCGAGGCCTGAAATTCACCTTCCGCGGCGATGATCTTCGCGCGTCTTTCGCGCTCCGCTTCCGCCTGTTTGGCCATGGCTCTTTGCATGGTCTGGGGCAAGTCGATATGCTTTACCTCTACCAGGCTGACCTTGATGCCCCAGGCGTCGGACTGAGCGTCGATCACTTCCTGGAGTTGCGTATTGATCTTGTCCCGGGCCGCCAGGATTTCATCCAGCTCGGATTGGCCCATGACCGAGCGCAGCGTGGTCTGGGATAATTGGGACGTGGCGTAGAGATAATCCTCGACTTCAATGACGGCTTTCTCCGGTTCAAGTACGCGAAAGTAAATTACCGCGTTCACCTTGATGGAAACGTTGTCCTTGGTAATAACGTCCTGCGGCGGTACGTCCATGGCCACGGTTCGCATGCTGATCTTGATCATCTTATCGATGCCGGGGATCAAAAGAATCAAGCCGGGGCCCTTCACCGCGGAAAATCGCCCGAGGCGAAACACTACCGCGCGTTCATATTCGCGCAGAATGCGCACGGCGCTGGTAAGAATAAAGAAGCCGGCCACTATGGCCATGCCTATCAGATATGTATCCATCTATATCTCCGTGTAAGTATCGTATCTTATTAGTGCGAAGCGAATTTCGGATCAGGTTTCGGGATCGGCGGGTTCCACGTAAAGCCATAATCCCTGGCGGTCAACGACGCGCACGGGTGTCCCCGGGGCGATGACGCCTGTTTTTGTGCGGGCGGACCACAGTTCGCTATGAATGAAGACCTTGCCGTTCAGATCGGTTATTTCGCCGCGCGCGGTGCCCGTCTCCGTCAGCATTTTATCGAAGCCGGACGCCGGTGCCCGTCGCATGACCTGGATGGCCTTGTAGGCCAGAAAACCCATGATGGCGGAGACGAAGGCCGTGGCGGCGCCGGCATACAGCAGGGAGCGCCACAGCAATTCCTCGTCCGAGCGAACGAGCAGTACCGAGCCCGTAAAAAAGCAGGCGATACCCGCCACCGATAAAAGCCCGTAACTTACGATCTTGACTTCCATCATGAAGAAGATTGCGCCCAGAACCAGTAAGGCCGCGCCCGCGTACTTGATGGGGATTTGCTGCATGCCGTAGAGACCGAGCAGCAGACACATGACTCCGGCGGCGCCGGGAATTACCAGGCCGGGATTTTGGATCTCAATCCACAGGCCCATCACGCCCAGCAGGAGCAGCAATTGCACCAGCGCGGGGTTGGTGAGAAATTGCAGGAAGTCCGCGCGAAAGCCTTCGTCCACGTCCACGAGTTTCGCCGATTTAATGTCCAGCGTCAATTTCTTGCCCTCGGTCATTTGCACCTTGCGTCCGTGGGCTTTCTGGATCAGTTCCTCCACCGAGCGAGCCGTTAAATCAATGGCGCCGCGTTTCAGGGCTTCGTCGGACGTGATGTTCTCGGCGTGGGTGATGGTGCGCTGACCGAAGCGCGCGTCCCGGCCGTGGTGCCGCGCGAATGCTCGAATCTGAGCCTTCGCGTGATTGAATAATTTGCGTTTCATGTTTTTGGAATCGCTGGCGCCGGCCTTGTCGGGAATTTTATCGCTGCCCTTGCCTCCGCCGCCGCCGAAACTCACCGGCGTGGCCGAACCGATATTGGTGGCCGGACCCATGGCCGCCACGTGGGAAGCATACATAATATAGACGCCCGCGGATCCGGCATAGGCTCCCAGGGGCCAGACGAAGGTCATCACCGGTACTTTCGCGTTCAGGATGCGCGCGCACATTTCATCCATGGAGAGCATGAGTCCGCCCGGCGTATTCAACTCCACCAACAGGGCACGGGCATTGTTCTTCTCGGCCTTGTCGATGGCTCGATCCAGGGTGTCCATGGTGGAAGGCGTAATGGCGCCCTTGATGGACACGCGGTAGATGATGCCCCCCGGCGGCTTTTCCGCCGCCGCGTTCTTGCGAAGCGAATCGCACCCGGCGAGCGTAAACAGGACCAACAATGAAAAAGCCGCGGGCAAAATCAGGCGGAAGGGCCGGGGCCGTGATCCGCCGGCGGATTCGGATTTCATCGAAGTAGTGTACATTTCCATGGCTCCCGGTTAGTAAAACACGACCGCCCCCGGAGCGGCAATTCATTCTTACCGTCAATATTCGAACGGAAGGCGATTTTTTTCTTGCCCCATTCGTCGACCCCGGGCCGGCTGAATTCAGGGCCCCGGGCGAAAGGAGACGACATTTGACATTCAAACCCATCGAAGACTACGGCATCATCGGCGATTTGCACACCATCGCGCTGGTGGGGCTGGATGGTTCCATCGACTGGTGTTGCTTTCCCCAGTTCGATTCCCCCAGTATCTTCGCCTCCCTGTTGGACCCGGATAAGGGCGGCCGCTTTCGGATCTACTCGGAACAACCGGGTCGCAATCGCCAGCACTACATTCCCGACACCAATGTTCTCATAACGCGCTTCTTGAATCCCGAGGGCGTGGGCGAAGTCACCGATTTCATGCCCATCGAAAATCGCGAATCCGAAATCGCGGGCCAGGGCAGGCGACGCATCGTGCGGCGCGTGTCCGCCGTGCGCGGGTCGGTTCGTTTTCGCCTGGAGTGCCTGCCCGCCTTCGACTATGGTCGCGCCGAACATCGCGTGGAGCGCACCGAAACCGGCGTACGCTTCACGGGCGATTCCCTCTCCATCGAACTGCTGACGCCCATTCCCCTGGAAGAGTCGGACGGAGGCGTAACGGCATCCTTCGTCCTGGAGCAGGGCCAGACCCTGGTCTTTATTCTTCAGCATTATGAAGAGGGACGTTACGTGGGGGAGCCGGATCCCAACATGGATCAGGGTTTCATCAGCACGGTCAATTACTGGCACGGCTGGTTGTCGCAATGCAATTACAAGGGGCGCTGGCGTGAGATGGTGCATCGCTCCGCGCTGGTCCTGAAGTTACTGACCTACGCGCCCACCGGCGCAATCATCGCCGCGCCCACCACCAGTCTGCCCGAGTTCCCGGGCGGAACGCGAAACTGGGACTATCGCTATACCTGGATCCGAGACGCGTCTTTTACCCTGTACGCGTTATTGCGAATCGGTTTCACCGAGGAAGCCACCGAGTTCATGAAATGGCTGGAGCAGCGTCTGCGCGAACTCGGCCCGGAAGACACGCTGGGGATCATGTATCGCATCGATGGGACGGCGCACCTGGAGGAAACGACCCTGCCTCATCTGCGGGGTTACATGGATTCGCTTCCCGTGCGCATTGGAAACGGTGCCCACGACCAGTTGCAGCTCGATGTCTACGGCGCGCTGCTGGACGCCATCTATCTTTATGATAAATTCGCGGAGCGGATCTCCTATGACCTCTGGAAGGATATTCGTTACATCGTAAACTGGGTGTGTCGCAACTGGCGCCAGCCGGACGAAGGTATCTGGGAAGTGCGCGGCGGACGACGTCAGTTCGTGTATTCCAAATTGATGTGCTGGGTGGCCATCGATCGCGCCATTCGCCTGGCCTACAAGCGCTCCTATCCCTCGGACCGCGAATACTGGGAAAGCGTGCGCGACGAAATCTACACCGAGATCATGGAGAAAGGCTGGAATGAGGAACGCCAGGCTTTCACTCAATATTACGGCAGCGATTCCCTGGATGCCGCCAATCTGCTGATGCCCCTGGTGTTGTTCATCGCCCCCAATGATCCGCGCATGCGTAAGACGCTGGACGCGATCTACGACGAGCTTACCTCGGACAGTCTGGTGTACAGGTATCGCAATGTAGAGGAAGAGGGCGGCGGCACCCACGACGGTATCGAAGGCGATGAGGGCACGTTCAGCATGTGCACGTTCTGGCTGAGCGAATGTCTGTGTCGCGCCGGACGAGTCGACGAAGCGCGCATGATCTTCGAAAAGATGCTGGGTTACGCCAATCACCTGGGTCTATACTCCGAGGAAATCGGCCCCAGCGGAGAGGCCCTGGGAAATTTTCCGCAGGCCTTTACGCACCTG
>CAZGYS010000017.1:0-24100 GCA_964530305.1 uncultured Leptospiraceae bacterium | reverse complement strand
CAGCTCCAGGCTTTCGACCATGGCTTGAATAATTTTAGGACCGCCGGGATGCGCAATCCAGTGGGCGATATCGCCGATGGTAAGTTTGTTTTCCTTCAAGAATTCCTCGATGCCCGGGCGAAGATTGGATTTCGTAAAGGGCGCGATGTCCGCCGAAAGCACGACCTTGAAACCCGTGTGCACCATGTGCCAGCCCATGACGCGTTCGGTGTCGGGAAAAAAGATCGAGCGCACGGCCAGGCTGCGCCCCTTGCTCTTCGCGGCCAGGGGATGCTCATCGCCCACCATCAAGACGGCGGCCGCGCCGTCGCCGAACAACCCGCTGGAAATAATATTGGCCACGGAGAGGTCCCGACGCTGCAGGGTGAGCGAACACAGTTCCACCGAGAGCAGAATGCCGGCTTCGCGCGGATGACCCACGAGATAGTCGTGCAATCGCGCCACGCCCGCCGCCCCGGCCATGCAACCCAGTCCGAACAGGGGCATGCGCTTCATCTTATTTGGAAAGTCCAGGCGATTCATCAAGCGCGCTTCCATGGAAGGCACGGCCAGCCCCGTGACGGTCGTGAAGACGAACTGATCCACCATGCGCGGTTCGGCATCGACTTTCTCCAGCAACGACCTGACCGTCTTTTCCCCGAGTTCCAGGGCGACCTTGATCCAGGCGTCGTTGGAGGATTGAAAGCCGTCCAGCTTTTCGTATTCCTCCATGGGTAGAGCCAGATGGCGTCCCCCCACGAGCGCATTGCGATGGAACTGTTCCAGGCGTTCCAGGTTGAAATGCCGCTCTTTCCAGATCTCGCGCAGGGCGCCGATCAATTCTTCCTGGCTGTAATAGTGATTCGGGAAGGCGGTCGAAGTGCTTACGATATGAGGCATGACTGCACCGGGCTCGAATCTCCGGAGCCGACATTTTGCCCGCCTCCGATTCGCCCCGATTGGATTATTTGCATCTCCCTTCCTCGGGGCGATTTATCCAATCCTTTTTTTGAGCCGGGTCCGCGCCCCGCCAAGCGCCGAAGGAGTTTCAGCGGTGGTTCGGACAGTCTTTGGATTTTCGATTGCCGGATTCCGTATTACCACATCAAGTGACCTAAACGTAACATCAAATTCCGTCCGTGCTTGTCGGAACATCGACGGAAAAGGAGGACCGGATGAAATTCGGAAAAGTCAATTTGATCGCGGGAACGACGGGGTTGCTGCTGGCGGCTCTGGGAGGCATGGCCCTGGGCGCCACCTTCGACCAGTATAGTATAAAAGACGGCAATCACATTCTGTCGGAGGTTCGCTTCTATTTGCGGGAAGGCCATTCCCACGGCATGCCCATCGCCATGTTGAATTTAATCGTGGGCGTGCTGGTGGATCGCCTGAATCTGTCGGATCTCCTCAAGCGCATTACCGGGATTCTGGCGATTCTGGCCTTCATGCTGCCCATCGGGTTGGCGGCCAAGGGAGCGGCCGGGGCATCGCCAACGTTTCCGCCCATCGGGATGGTCGGCGTCATCGGTTTCGTCGGCTGCGTGGTGCTGCTTTTGATCGGTTCCATTCGCATGGCCACAACCAGGGCTCCGGCTTGAGGCGATTCATCGCTCCAGTATGAACTTCAGCAGGGCCGCATAATCCGTCCGGGACCCGGTCCCGGGCGCGCTGCGCGATAAATCCAGTAAATAGCCCTGAAAAACGTGGATCAGCAGGCCGACCCGGGTCTCGCCGTCCTCATCCCGATCGCCCTCGATCTCGTTTCGCTCGTAGGATCTCCTCACCAGACGACTGTAATCGTCGGCGTATTGCTCCACGAATCCATCCCGGATCTCGGGCGGAGCCGTATATAAAAGCCGAAAGATGAGGTGAATCTGTTCCGGGTTTCTTCGGTGATGGGCTTCCACCGCCCGAAACATTCCGAGGAGTTCCTCGCCCGCGCCCCCCGTGTTTCGAAAACCCACGCCGCGTCGAAGAACGCGCATGATCGCCAGGTGAGTCGAGCGCAGCGCAATCCGAAACAGGTTCTCCTTGCTCCCGTAAAAATGATAGATCGTCGGCTGGCCCAACCCGCTCACGCGACTAATATCCCGCATGGTCGTGCCCTGGTAGCCGTTCCGAGAAAAGCACTCCACGGCCGCCTGTAATATGGCGATCCTCGATCCCCTGTCCGTTCCCGCCGGTCTACCCGCCATAATTCGTGGAGTTCCTACAAACAGCGCCGTCGATGTTCCGACATTCGATTAATAGAGCGCTTGCTACATTAATTCTTGACGGAGATCGGGGGTCAAGAAATTCCCGTAACAAGTGTTCTAAAAAAACAAGAACGAGATTGCGGAGAAAAATCATGACCAACTGGCTCGGCTACATCGGCATTCTGATGATGCCCCTCACCTATGGCTTCGTGGGCTGGATCACCAACCTGCTGGCCTTGAAAATGACCTTCTATCCCCTGAAATTCAAGGGGGTCCTGCCGCCCTACCTGGGCTGGCAGGGCATCGTGCCGCGCAAGTCGGCGCCGCTGGCGCTCAAGGCCGTCCAGATGCTCACCACGCATTTGATCAAGGTAGAGGACTTTTTCGCGCGAATCAATCCGGAGCGATTGGCCGGACAACTGAAACCCATCCTGGAAACCAATGTGCCGCGCCTCACCGAGGAACTCCTGCGGGAGCGCGCGGGCGATGCAACTCTGGCCCCGGAGATACGAGAACAAATCGCCGCGAAGGCCCTGGCCGAGAGCACCACGCGCATGGAGGAAATCGCCTCCCACCTGAAGGACGATGTAGGGAAAGTCTTTAACTTCAAGGCCCTGGTCCTGCGCAACCTCACCGGCGAAAACGTAAAGCTCATCGTGGATATTTTCCAGGAAGTGGGCGCGCGGGAGTTCAAGTTCATTCGCCTTTCGGGTTGGTACTTCGGCGGCGCGCTGGGTACGCTGCAGATGGTACTGTGGTATTTCATGCCCTACTGGTGGACCCTGCCCATTCAGGGCGTGCTGGTGGGTTTCATTACGAACTGGCTGGCCTTGACCATGATCTTTCGTCCGTTGTATGAAAAGCGTTTCGGACTCATTCGCTACCAGGGTTTGTTTCTAAAGCGGCAGGACGAGGTTTCGCGCAAGTACGCCTCGATTTTCGCCGCCCACGTACTTTCGCCGCGAAACATCATGGAGGAAATCCTGTATCGCCGCATCGCCCGCGCCGTGGTTGAGACCATCGAGAAGGACATCGCCGAGCACCTGGGTACCGACTCCGGTTCAGGTTCAGGCAACCTGGAGTCTTCGCGCAAGGCCGCGGCGACCATGATCGATTCGCTTTCCGCGGCGTCGGCCACCATGGAGAAAATGATCGGCCGTTCCATGGACGTGGAGAACATGATCTACGAACGCATGCGCGAACTGCCGCCGGAAGAATTCGAACCCATCCTGCGTAGCGCCTTCCAGGAGGACGAATACGTGCTCATCGTTATCGGTTCGATTCTCGGGGCGCTGGTGGGCCTGACGCAGGGCCTGTACATGTTCGCGGCTATGTGAGGCGATTCAATACCCGCTCCGGCGTTCGCGCTTAACATAAAATTCTTGCGGTGCCGGGCCCGGTCGGGATACTTCCTGTATGAAGTGTTTCCGGTCATTAGTTCTTCTCGGCGGCCTGCTGTTCATTTTCACGGCGGGGACGCTTTCGGCCGATACAATCGATCTTTCGCGACTTCAGGCCCCCCTGAATCCGGGCCTCTCAATGGAAATACTGGAAGATCCCGCGGGTAAGTTCACCGTACAAGAGGCTCGCGGCCGAGCCGACTGGCAAGCGAGCCCGAAAGCCGTGCCGTCCTTCGGGTTTACGAGATCGGTATACTGGGTACGGCTCCGGGTCAAAAACCCGAGCGCGCGGAATCATGAATGGTTTCTGGAATGCGGTCTGCCCTGGATGGACAGCGTCGAGCTTTTCGAGCCGGCCGGAGGCTCCCGCGCGGCGGGGGATCGGCTCCCCTTCGCCCAAAGAGACGTCGAACATCGCCTGGTTGCCTTCAGACTCTTTACTCCTCCCGGCGAACATACTTACTATCTGCGCTTCGCGAACGCGGGTACCATGAGCATTCTTTTGACCGCCTACCCGCCGCGCTCGTTCGCGGCCGGCCGCAACAGGCAGTACGCGCTGGCCGGCGTCTTTTTCGGCATCATGGGCGTCATGTTTCTTTACAATCTGTTCCTGTACTATTCGCTACGGGATCGCTCCCACCTTTTATATATTTTGTATCTCGCGGGGGCCAGCCTGTACCAGTCCATGGTCCACGGAATCTTTTTCGAGTTCATTACTCCGAACAATACCTGGCCCAATAATACGGGCCAGGTGGTCACCGGCCTGCTGTCCTTCGTCGCCGGGCTCTGGTTCATGCGGGTATTCCTGGAGACGAAGGCCCGGTTGCCGCGCCTGGACATGGCGGTAATTTTCTTCCTGGCCACCAGCGTGCTGCTGGCGGGGGCCTGCGTCTTTCTTTCGTATTCAACGGGCATTCGCCTGATTACCATTTGGAGTCTGTTTATTTCGCTGTTCATGCTCAGCGCGGGACTTTTCGCGTTATGGCGCGGTCTGAAGCAGGCCCGTTACTTCGTCGTCGCCTGGGTCGTTCTTTTGATCAGCATTCTGCTGGCCGCGACCCGCAACCTGGGTCTGCACAACAATCAGGTCCTGGGCGATTACTCCATCGCCTTCGGCACCCTGGCCGAGGTGGTTCTGCTATCTTTCGCTCTGGGAGATCGTATTAATATCCTGCGCGAAGAAAAAGAAAGCGCCGAGCGCGACGCCTGGCAGGCACGGTTGAGGATGCTGGACTCCTTTTCCCGCTTCGTGCCGCGCCAGTTCCTGAAGATCCTGCGCCACGACAGTATCGAGGAAGTGCGCGCCGGCGAAGCGGTGGCTCAAGACATGACGGTACTGTTCGCCGATATTCGTGGCTTCACGGGTCACGCGGAAAAACTCCAGGCGGAGGAAATCTTCGATTTACTCAATGGATACCTGCGCGCCATGGGTCCCCTGATCCATCGCAACGGCGGTTTTATCGATAAGTTTATCGGGGACGCCATCCTGGCCCTCTTCGCCGATTCGGCCGACGCGGCCTTGCGGACGGCCATTGAAATGCGCCTGGCCCTCCGGCAATTCAATGAAGCGCGCCGGCCCCATCAGCCTCGCCTGGAAGCCGGCATCGGCATTAATAGCGGGCGACTGATGCTTGGTACCGTGGGCTCCGAAGGCCGCATGGAAACGACGGTGATCGGCGATTCGGTGAACGTGGCGGCTCGAGTTGAAGGATATACGCGGCTGTTCGGCAATGCCGTCATCCTGACGGACTTTGCTTACCGCAAGCTCCAATCGCCGGGGGATTTCGCCGTGCGGGAGATCGATACGGTGCGCGTGCGGGGCCGGGAGCAACCCGTTCAACTTTACGAAGCCTATGACGCCGATCCTCCCGAACTCGCCGCTCAAAAGAAAGCGGGGGAGACGTTCTTTCGCAAGGCCATTGTCTTATACAAGGCGGGGCAATTCGCCGAAGCCCGCGATATATTTCAAGAATGCCGGCGGGAGGCCCCGGACGACATGCTGCTCACGGTATATATAAAACGCTGCGAGGACTTGATCACCTATGGGCCGGGAGAGGACTGGACCGGTGTCTACGTCGCGGACGAACGCAAGCGACTGAGCGAATGATCAGCCATTGGGGAACTCGAACGGTTCAGCCTCCGGTGAAGACCCGGAGGCCGGAACCGGCAGGTTTACTTTTTCCTGCCGAACAACACGCGATAGAGAAACAGCAACAATACCGAACCGCCCGTGGCAACGGCCAGGCTACGGATATTGAACCCGTCCACTCCGCCAAAACCAAGCAAGCCCGCGATGTAGCCGCCGACGATGGCACCCACGATACCGAGAATGATCGTGATGATCCATCCGCCCGGATCCTTGCCGGGCATAATCAGTTTACCGAGTACACCGGCCACCAGTCCTAAAAGTATCCATACAAGCCAATTCATATAGTCTCCATTTTTTAAGTATTGTTATAAATCAATCCATCACGTCTTGACGATGGCCTGGTACGCTTACTCCGCCGCGGGCTTTTATTCGGCCGCGGGCGCTGCCAGCTTTAACTTTAGAAAGACCCAGGGGGCCAGCCAGACCGCCCAGAGGGCTACCGTGAAATAGCGAATGAATCGCATGAGATAGTACAGGGATTCGCCTTCGCGCGGGAAAATCGCCGCCAGACCGAACTGGGCGGCACCAAGCCCGATCATGCCCACGACGTATCGCCCCAGGCGTTGGGACCAGGGACCGCCTTCGCTGAAATTCGCGTACTTGAGCATCAGGGCCCAACCCACGCCCAGGCCGGCCAGCACGCCGCAGAACGAAAACGCGTTCTTCATGTTCTTGGGGTCGATGGTGGTCTTGCCGGGTTTGGGGGGATGCCAGACGGCGGCGTTCTTTTCCCAGATGGGCGGGTCGGCGATTCCCAGTACCGACTGACGTACGGCCAGGGCAATCCCCAGTAGAACCAGTGAACCAATCAGGGATACGGCGATTTGCAGACCCGTGCTCTGAATTTCGGCACCAGATAAATGAAAACTAAAAGAACGATGACGGCCAGAGTCCAGCCGCCCACCAGGTCGTGGGGAAAGTGCACGCCCAGGTAGAGCCGAGAAAAGGAGATGAGAATCGCCAGCGCCGGCGCGACATACCAGAACCAGGTCTGATTCAGCAGCTTCTTTAATAGATGCGCCAGGTAGACCCAGACCCCCAGGGCGTTCTGAGAGTGTCCGGAAGGCACGCCGTATCCGGTCTCCAGATACAATCCTTTCACATTGGAATCATACCAGTGGGGGCGCGGGCCCTGAAAAACCCACTTGAAGACCATATTAATGTAGGAGTTCACCACCAGGAAGGCCAGCAGGGACGCACCCAGGCCCCGATGCACGCACCAGAAGAGAAAGGGGATCACGGCCATGTAGAAAGGCTCTTCCCCCATATAGGAGAGGAACTTCATGGGATGATCCAGGGCGGGCATGAGGGCGCCCTGGATGGCCAGGATCATTTTTATGCCCGCTGTATGTACGGCTTCCATGACGTCAGTATGTCTCCCCCCGGAGGTCCGGCAACAGGAATTTGAACATGCATCACTCGTGGTCGGCCGATATTGTATACATGTCCGACACGAGTATCGCCGAGTTTCCCCTGGATGAAGTGGTCCGCCGCGCCCGCTTCGTTATTGATTTACTGCCCGAAGTGGGCCTGGGGCTGACCCAGTTTCAGGATCAATCGCGCATCCAGGCTTCCAAGTCTTCCGGGGAAGACATGAGCCTGATGACGAAGGCGGATAAATTCGTGGAACAGCGACTGCTGGGCGCCATCTCGACTAATTTTCCGGAGGATCGCATTCACAGCGAGGAAGAAGGAGAAACCGGTCAGGACGGCGATTATCAGTGGTGGATTGATCCCGTGGACGGCACCCGCAATTTTATTCACGGCGTTCCGCTCTATTGTATTTCCGTGGGCCTGTGTTTTCGCGAGCAGCCCGTCGCCGGCATCGTTTCGGTTCCCGCCCTGGGCGAGATTTACCACGCCATCCACGGCTCCGGGGCCTTCAAGAATGAGATGCCCCTCCAGGTTTCGCCCATGGACAGCATCGAGCGAGCCCTGGTTTCCAGCGGCCTGCCCTATGAACGCGTTTCCATCCTGAACAGCCTGGTGGCGAACATCGCCGCTTTCGTGGCCACCGGTACCGGTCTGCGCCGTACCGGTTCCACCGTGCTCGATCTGTGCTGGATTGCCGAAGGGCGATTCGACGCCATGTGGGAACGCGACGTCACTCCCTGGGATACCGCGGCGGCCTCCGTCATCGTCCGCGAAGCCGGCGGGCGTCTCTCCGACTTCCTGGGCCAGCCCTTCAACTTTAAGTCCCAGGAGCTGGTCGCGTCCAATGCCGTCCTCCACGAAAGCGTCATCGAAACCCTGACCAAGGCGCGCGACGTGGAAGGAATCAACTAACCGGGCAAGTTCTCCCAGCAGCATCCTGGCCGTGCCGGAGTTCCGACACACCCTGTCAGTGTTCCGACACACCCTGTCTGAATTCCGACAAGCCCCGTCTGAGTTCCGACAAGCTTGCGCCGGGCACTAGTTTTCACGCCCAATCGCCGTCAGAAATTCAACACCTGTTTTTTGGCGCTGTCTGAAATCCGACACCAGCCCGCCGATCGGCGAATTGAGCCCGTTTGCGGCATCTCTCGGCCGTTTAATTTTTTTCACGGCCGGCACGCCCATTGCAATTCATCTCCCATCGCTCACGAGGCATCGCGATTAGCGAAATCGCCCGGGTGAGCGCGAAACAAAAGGAGATACAAATGAGAACCATCAAAAATAAAAGTGTTCGCGGAATTTTCGCGGCGGGCTTGCTGTTCACGGCAAGTATGTTTCTGGGGGCGGGCTCTTTGAGCGCGCAATCCGTAAAGACCATCTACATTCACGGAGTTTATCCGAACATCACCTCACCTGATCATCTGATCAACTGCCACCTGAAAACCTACGGCACCGGCACCTGTAAGAAAAGCAGCTCCGGCGTATGGTGGCCTCTATATACCAACGGTAGCGGCTACTGGTGGCCGAAAGGCAACAACGGCAAGCAAGTCTTCGTCGGCTACGACGGACGCATGAATCCCTTTAGCTGGAATTCGAAATCAGGTCGCTCGCGATTGCTGGACGCCCTGAACAAGCACTGCCGCAAGGACCAGGGCAAGTACTGTCGCATCGTCAGCCATTCCATGGGATCGCTCGTCACCGCTTACGTATTGCGATACTACGCCAACTCCTACAACATCATGTATCACACGACCTTGAGCTCGGCCGAGAACGGTTCGCTACTGGCCGACCTGGCCGTAGGAATTCTCGGCGGCACCCTGGCCCAGTTGAATTTCGCGCACGCCGCCGTCGGCACCAATGCCTTCAACAGCGCGGTGTTCCAACTGACGCGCAGCAATGCCCGCAACAAATTTAACCATAACATCAGCAATGGCGTGACGACCTACCACATCGCCGCGAAGAAAAGCTTCTGGCTCGTCGACATCATCATGAAGGGCAAGCACGACCGCGTCGTAACCTACAGCAGCCAGTGCGGATATCCCATCATCGCCTCGTTCACCAAATGCGGCGGTCAGGACCCCAGTATCTGGAAACCCTACACCAAACCCTACACGGGCCACAAGGCTCACCCCTGGTTGAGCACCAGCGGCGTGAACGGCAAAACCCACACGGCGGGTAACCACGACTCGCTAACCCAGTGGTACTACTTCGGCTACAGCTCTTCGCTGTAAACCAATGGGCCGGGGCAAGCGTCCCGGTCTTTTCATGCGAAATCAAAAACCACCTTTATACAAACTAGAAGCTCAAAGCGAAAAACAAAACGAGGACGAGAACCATGAACAAGAAATCCATCCTGGCCGGGGGAGCAGCGGCGGCGCTCCTGCTGGGCCTTATTACTTACACCTTAAACGATACCGAAAACCGTGACTCCGCCGACGCATCCGACGTGAACGCTCGTCGCGCGCTGGGCATGGGACCGGCCGGGGACCCGAGCACCATGCAAACGGCAACACGCGGCATAAGTTATGATACGCTGATTAAGGACACGAAACTCCTGCTGCAGTTTCCCAGAAATTCATTTCCACTGCACCCCGGCGCGGCCGACTTGATTGAATTCCATCGCGTCGAGTTGCCCGAAGCTCCCGTTTATGATCTCAAGGCCAACCCCGCGCGCAAGCTGCCGGTGCTGTGCTCCCTGCGTCCGGAAAAAAACATTCTGCCGGCCGGCAGCCTGCTCAAGGCGCGCCTTTCGTGCAGAACCGAATCCGCGTCGAAGAAATCCCTGCCCGTCTCCATCAAGAACATTCGCCTTTCGCGTCGCGCACCCCGGAAAAACGGCAAGGACGCCATGGTCGGGCTACCCACGCCGAAAACCCGCGCCCTGAAAAACAATTCAATCGAGATAACCTATCGCCCCGCGCGCGCCGACTGGGGCGACCTGTTTCTATCGGTGGACTATGCCGTCAAATTCCATAATCGCGAAATCGAGGCGAAGGCCGGAGCGCAGTTCTTCAGCAGCCCGGTGGCGCCCGCGCGTTTCGCCGGCGTGATTTCGGATTCGGTGGAGGACGGTTCCCTGCGCATGGACGTCCAGGTGCAAGTCGCCATGGCCGGTCGCTATACCATCGAGGCGAATCTGTTTCAAGAGTCGGGCGAGCCGGTTGGATACACCTACACGGAGACCCGCTTGAAGAAAGGTACGAATCGCGTGAAGCTGGTCTTCTTCGGACGTATCTTTCACAAGAAAAACGCCGACGGACCCTATGTATTACGCGGCCTGCGCGGTACGCAACACACCAATATCGATCCGGCCATCCTGAATCAATCGCCGGAGAAGGTGGCCGCTTTCTTGAGAAAAGATCATGAGCCGCGCCCCGAACGTCGCATTATTCCGCCCCACGGCAAGGACTACCTCACGGCGAAATACGAAACCCGGGAGTTCTCCTTCAAGGAATACGACGGACCCGACAAGCGCGAACGCCTGCGCATGTTGAAAACCCTGGCCGCGAATCAATAGCGTTCGCCGGCGTTCAAGGAGACGCGTCGCTCTTCGCGGGCGACGCGTTTTCACCCCGATACTCAATGGCCAGAATCGTAAAATCGTCGTCCAGTTCCAGCCCGCCCGTATACCGCCGCAGATAATCCTGTAAATCCGAACATACCTCATCCGCCGTAAACTGAGGATTACGCCCCACCCAGGCCAGAAGTTTGTCGTCGCCCAGCATCCAGCCCTGGGGCGAACGGGCTTCCACCAGCCCGTCCGTAAACAACAACAGCTTGTCCCCCGGCTCCAACTGGAAAACTCGCTCTTCGCGTTCGCTATTCCAGAGCGGATGGTCCATCACCAGGCGACCCCGCACGGGCAGCACTTCGACGCCGCCGGGGGAAATCAACATGGGCGGCGGATGACCGGCAACGGCCATGCGCACCCGACCCGACTCCAGCTCCATGCACCCCACGCATGCCGTGAGGGTGTAACCGGCCATCTTATCGCGCAGGCGTTCTTGAATGCGGCTGAGGATGGCCGCGGGCTCCAACAAATATTTATTCCAGTTGCGAAGAGCCATCTTGACCATGGACGCCACGAAGGCCGCGGGCACGCCGTGACCGGATACATCGCAGATGAAAAAGCCGAGCAAATGACGCTCTTCCGCGTAATGAAGATCCAGAAAATCGCCTCCCACCGCCAGCATGGGCGCGTAGCGATAGGCGATGCGGGCTTGCGGCGGTTCCGGCAGTTCGCGCGGCAGGAGGCTCTCTTGAATGCGCGAAGCCATGCGAATCTCGTCTTCCAGTTCACGGCGAATACCCTCGGCCTCTCGACGAGCTTCTTTCTCCCGATTTCGCGCCAGTTCCGTTTCGCGCCAGAGATAGGAAGTATGAATGGCTCCCGCGGCCTGGTCGCACAGACGCCCCATGGCCTTCACGTCACGGTCGCTCAACGCCATGGGTTCATCGTAGTTCATGGCCGAAATCAGCCCGATCACGTGCTGTTCCATGAACAGCGGCGCCACCAGCAAGGAACGATAGGACAAGCGGCGATAGTGAATCCGATCCACGATGGCTTCCGGAGGCCGCGAAACCTCCGGTATGTAGAGAATTTCATTTTGCCGGTGGACGCGCCAGTGCACCCCGCCGTGGGGAGAGGCCGGGGCACGAAAAGAGTCCGCGAAGGATTTTTCATCAGTGCTGAAGTGTTCCGGGTGCAGCGCGCGATGCACGTAGAACTCCTCGGTTTTGGAGTCGATGAAAATCAGCGCAATATGTTCGCACCCGTAACGCTTGCGAATATGGGCGAAAATTTCATCCAGAATGTCGTCCAGGAACTTGAGCTCGGCCATGCGACGCCCCAGACGATTCAATTCATCCGTCTCCCGTCGAGCCAGCTCGGCTTCATGACGCGCTTCCTCGGCGTCCGCGCGCGCCGCCAGCTGGTCGTCGAAACTACGGGCCATCTGTTCGGTCAAAGGCCTGGAAAGGAAATGCGTCAACTGATACGCGAACAACACGACAGGCGTGCTGATCACGGCGAGATGCAGAAGACCCAGCTCAAGCTGTTCCTCGCGCAGCAAGAGCGAAAGCACGACCAGAATGCATAGGGGCGCCACGATGAGCACCTGGGAAGTCAGTCGTCCGTTCAGGCGATAGGCGACGGCACTGGAAACCAGGGCCCGCTTACGAATGGTAATAAAGACCAGCACGGCGGCCGGGAAGACGGCGAAGATGCCCGCGGGAGGCACGGCGAACCCGACGCTGGGCGGAAGACTGCTGCACAGGCCCACCAGCAGGATAACGACGCCCCAGACGGCCGTGCGATTGACCCGTGAAATGCTTCGTCCCGCGCGCAGGTATTCCCGAAAAAGTAAAACGTATACGCACAGGCTCGCCAGACTCCAGATGAAGATCACCGGGCCCATGGCCGCGAAGACCCCGAAGGAATAAACGTAGTAACCGGGATGAGACCAGGGCGAAAGCGCAAGCGCGCTGGTGGCGATCACAATCAGATCGAAGAAGCGCATCCAGCCCGGAATGGGCAGGCGAAAGCCAATCAATACGAAGCGCGCGAAGGCACTCAAGGACCAGGGGATGAGCAACCAGGCAAGCTGGGAAAGTCTCAATGCCGCGATGGGCCGCAACCCCATGTTCTGGAAAACATGGAGTAGGATGACGAAGCCCATGCAATAAGTATACGTGGCGGCGAACTGATTTACCGGTTCCCGGGGGTTCATGCCCGCCACCAGAATTCCCAGCGCGAAGACTCCCGCGGCGGCGGGCAAGGCCGGAATCAAGGTCAACCACTTCGGCTCACGGTAACCATCGGGAGACATACCGAACGCGGCGGCCAGCGCCATGGCGACAAACAGCCCCGCCAGCACCAGGTTCATAAGATAGAACAGACCCAGTTTTTCGAAGAGTAGCTGCTGCAAATCCCTCAGGTAGGAGCGAAACGCATCGGCGCCGATAAAGAGCAATGGGATGAACAAGTATCCCTGAAGGGAAGGAAGCGGCCAGGACCAGTGGCGCGCCGCCGCGTTCAAGGCGAAGAACAACAAGATAACCGGAATGCTGAGCAACAGCACTCGACGCGCTCCGGCACCGCGACCGAAGTCCTTCCACAAAACGAAGGGAACCAGGGCGGCAACGACGAAGATTCGGATGTATACCAGAATAGCCTCGCGCGGATGTATGCCCAGCCGTATGCCGAATGAATTTTTCTCCGCGGAACCGGCCAGGTACAGCCCTTCGTTCATGATCATAAAGAACACGGATACCGCGGCCGCGGCCCATAAGAGAGCAGCCATGGGACGCAGCAGGCGATACTTGCGATCCGTCATGTGATCCGCGCAACTCACGGCGGCGGGAGCCAGCGGTAAGGAAAGAACGTATAAAAGCGAGGACGCGAAAGCCAGCAAGCCTTCGTCAAGCACCAGGGCATGCAACGCGGCCCGCAATCCGCCGCAGCCCATGGCAAAACACACGCCGGCCAGAAACACGAAAAGCATCCGCTTCTCCGGCGGGCGGCGGGTAACTTCACGCAGGGCCGCGAAAAAGAGCAACAGACCCGTCACGAAGGTAAGCATGCCGGGCACGCCCAGGGGCAACTGGTGCCAGAAGTACTGCCAGCCGGAAGGCTCCGGCGGCAAGGACGGCCAGGCGATATACGGCCGGGGAGACATACCCCTACAACACCAGAACCATAAATATCGTCAAGGTTAAACCCTATTAACTCTTAACTATATACATGAACATACAAGCGGCTTCAATTCATCGCGCCGGGGCGGGCTTGATGCTCAATGGCCAGAATCGTAAAATCGTCGTCCAATTCCTGGTTGCCCGTAAATTGTCGTATGTCGCCGTGGATGCCGGAGCACAAATCGCCGGGAGACGAATCGCCATAGCGCGAAAGCAACTCCAGCAGTCTTTCGTCGCCCAGGATTTCATCTCGGGGCGAACGCGCCTCGATCAAGCCGTCCGTATACAGAACCAGCTTATCGCCCGGCTCCAGTTTATAATCCCGACTGACGTGCGCGGCCTTCCACAGGGGATGGTCCATCAACAAGCGACCGCGAACATCCAGACCGCGAACATCGCCCCCGGCCCGCACCAGCACGGGCGGCGGATGACCGGCCGAAGCTGTACGCAGGGTGCCGTCCGCCAGGTTTATGCAACCGGCGCACGCGGTGAGGGTATGCCCCGCCAGTTTTCCACGCATGCGCTCATGAATTCGCGTGAGCAAATCCGAGGGTTCCAGCAGGGTTTCGCCCCAATCGCGCAGCGCCATCTTGACCATGGACGCCACGAACGCCGCCGGCACTCCATGACCGGAAACGTCGCAAATGAAAAAGCCCAGCAGGTTGCGCGAAGGCGCGTAGGTGAGATCCAAAAAATCGCCGCCCACGGCCAGCATGGGCGCGTAACGATAAGCCATGCGCGCTCCGGGCGCCTCGGGCAACTCCCGGGGCAATAAGCTCTCCTGGATGCGCGAAGCCATGCGAATCTCTTCCTCCAGCTCCCCGCGAACGCGCTCGGCCTCACGCCGGGCTTCTTCTTCCCGTCGCCGGGCGGCCTCGGTTTCCGCCCGCGCCGTTTCCGCGTCGGCCACGGCCTGCTCGGCCTCCGTCTTGGCCCGGGTCTGCTCGTCGAAACTGCGCTTGAGTTCATCCGAAACGGGCCGTGAAAGAAAATGAGTCAACTGGTAGGCGAAAAGTAAAATCGGCAGCCCCATGAAGGCCAGATGCATCAGCGCCAGATCGATTTTCGATTCGCGCAAAACCAGGGGCAGCATCATGGCCATCACCAATGGCGCGATGATGAACACCGTGAAAGTTAAGCGCTGGTTGATGCGATAAACCACCTGATCCGATTGCAGGGCGCCGCGGCGAATACTGAAGAAGGCCAGCAGGGCTACCGGCACCACGACGATGGAACCGACGCGCGGGACCGTCAAACCCACGGTGGCCGGCCAACTGAACCACAGGGACATGAAAATGCTGGAAACGCCGATGATGGCGATTCGATGCCGGCGTGGAACGCGGCGATAGGAGCGAATAAATTGATGCAGAAGATAACCGGAGAGCAAAACGGCCATGAGGGAAAAAAACATAATCACCGGACCGACGGCCGGGAAGCGTCCGTACCGGTCTTCGAAGAAGCCGGGAATGCTCCAGGGCGAAAGCGCCAGCAGCGCCGTAACGGCGGCGGTCAAATCCAGCAGGGGCATGAAACGCGGCAGGGGTTGCCCCAGACCCACCAGGACAAAGCGCGGGAAAGCACTCATGAGCCCGGGAATTACAATCCAACAAATCTGCGCCAGGCGGGCCGTGACGATGGACGTCATGCCCGAGTTCATGATCAAGTCGGTCAGCATGGCGAAGGCGATGCAGTAAGAAGACGTAGCCGCGTACTGGTTCAGGGGCTCCCGGGGGTTCATGCCCGCGATTAAGATTCCGATGCCGAACGTGCTTGCCACGCCCAGTAAGGCCGGGACCACGCTGGGCCAGAAGGGTGCATGAAACGATTCAGGCGAAAGCCCGATAATCGCCGTGAGCGCGAAACCGATGAAGATGGCGGCCAGGGCCACGTTGATCAAATAGAACAACCCGAGCTCTCGAAAGAGCAGGCGATTCAGATCGCGAAGCACGAAGCGAAAGAAATCATATCCCACCAGCAGAAGCGAAACGAAGGTGAAACCGTATGTAGACGGCAAATCGAAACCCAGAGCACGGGCGACGCCGTCCACGACCACCAGCAAAATCAATGAACCCACCCCGACGTGCAATACGGGACGACCGGCCCGCTGCATGGACGGTCCGAATCTACGGCGAATGACCACCCAACCCGCGGGTAAAATGAGGACGGCCATGGAGCCCAGCCAGATATCCGCCAACGGATTCAGGGAACCGACGAAACCGAAGCCGGTCATGCGAATCGACTCGGGATCGGGATAGGCTCCGGTATATCCCACCCATCCCATGGCCGCGATGGTCATGGTGAGCATGATTCGAAATAGAATATTCAGTATGCGATAGCGTCGGCGGGACAGGTAGTCCAGCAAGTCCATGAGGAAGGGCGCCGCCGGCATGGAAGCAAGGAGCAGCACCGTTGCCAGGGAACGATACAGCTCCCCATCCAGAACCAGGGCCGCGGCCGCGGCCTGCAAGCCCCGACTCCCCAGCGCGAAGGCCAGCAAACCCAGGGGAATGTACAGACTACGGCGATGGGCTACGCGAGCGCCTTCGCGCATGGAAGCCCAGCACAACAGCACGCCCGCGATAAACGTAACCAGGCCGGGCAAACCCCAGGGGAGCTGGTACCAAAAATATTCCCACTCCCCCGGATTCACGGGCATGGCTGGCCATGGTATGTACGGCCGAAAGTACACCGCTAAAGCGGAAGCTCGGCAAAAAAGTTTGTCAAGAGCATTTAATGAATCCCCCTTAACTATATAAATTCATTTAGCAAGTCGAGCCTCCGTAATCGTACGTAGCCGGGGGCGCCCCGGGCCGACCCGCTTCGGAAAATACCCTTTTTCCATTGCCTTCGTCGAAGGACATTGCTAGAATGCGCAAATCCACGGCCCGCCGGGCTCAAGGAATGGAGCGCCATGAAACCGAAACGCAAGACCGCCTCGGATACCTTTTACGAACAGAACCTGCAATCCGATGAAATCGACGCCTTGATGACCTCCGACGGGACGCACTTACCCGTGGAGCAGATGAACGATCTCGGGGAGCTTCAAGAGTTTGCTTCACTCGATGCTCTTGACGCCGGCCTGGGCGATGAACCGGCGGCCCAATCAAATATTGGTCATATGCGAGAGATGTCCGCGAACATTCCACCGGTGCAAGCCCTCATGATGAGGCGCGCGCCGAGTCCGTCGAAGCCGCCTTCCTTCAGCAACCTGGTGACTTCGGAGGAATTGCAATCTGAGAAAGAACCTATTCGCGTACGCGAAACCGGCTGGTGGTTTCGCAAGCGCGTGATCGTGCCGCCCAATGCCTTCGTCGTACACACCCGTCTGGGGCGAGCCAAACCCGTCACCATCGGTCTGGGCAAATCGTTTCGCTACAACCCTTACAAGGATTCATATCTCATCGTTCCCGCGGCCATGCAAACCATCGGCGTGGTGGCCAACAGCATCACCCGGGAAAAGCAGGGCATCAATATCCTGGCCTACCTGCAATGGCAGATCGAGGATTTCGCCACGGCTTATCGTCGCCTGGACTTCAGCGACAGCCGGGACCCGCTGGCAATCGTCAACGCCCAGTTGCGCGAACAAGCCGAGGCCGCCATCAAGGATAAAATCGCCACCATGAGCGTGGACGAAGTCCTTACGGACAAGGCCCCGGTAATCGAGGAATTAACCACGCGTCTGAAGGAAGTTGCGGAAGGGCGCGCGGGCGATTCGGGGGCGGACGGTAGCGACGATGAAGACGGCGCGGACTCGAGCGGCGCCGACGCAAGCCGCGGTGAAGGACGCGGCCTGGGCATCAAGATCGTTACGGTGCAAATTCGCGAGGCCCTGGTCAGTTCGCAAAGGCTGTGGCGGGATCTCCAGGCGCCGTTTCGCCATGAGAAGGAACAGTCCGCCCGCATCAGCGAACTCGCCATGCGGGACGAGATTCGCCAGAAGGAATTGGAATCGCGCCAGGAAGCGAAGACCAGCGAAGCCCACTCCCTGGTGGAGATCGAGAAAACCAAACAGAACAAACAAACCGAGGCCTTTCAACTACGCATGAATCAAGAGGGCATCCGGGAAACCCGTCGCCGCGAACATGACCAAAAGAAACTGGAACTGGAGGAAGCGGCCGCGCTGGCCGAGGCCGAATCGCGCAATCGCCGTCAGAAAGCGGAACTGGAACTGATGCTGGAAAAACTGGAACGCGAAATGCTGCTGAAGGAACGCCAATCGCAGGCGGCGCTCACGGATCAGACCCGCAAGGACGCCCTGCAGTCCGCCGCCCAGACGGCCATGCTGGAACGCAATCGCCGCAACAAGGAACAGGAGTTAAGCCTGGAGAAAACCATGGGCGAACTGCGCCTGGCGCTGGACGAAAGACGCGCCGCCAATGAACGCATTCGCCAGCAGACCCGCAACCTGATCAGCGAAGGCGATCTCATGCATCGCTTCATGGAAATTTTGCCGCAGGTCGCCGCGGAGATGCCTCAACCCGACGAATTGCGCGTGCTCCAGACCGGCGGAGACGCCCTGGACGGCATGGTGAATCTGGCCGCGCGCCTGCTGGCCATGGCCGAGGAACTGGGCCTCAAACCGCGCGCGCCGAAACCGGGTCCGGTCTCAAGCGAAAACGAAAACGAAAACGGCGAAAAGGACGAAACCGCCTGAAAAAACCCGCTTTACCAACAGCGGAGGCGATTTTTGATGTTCCCATGTTAAAACGAATTCCTAACATTCGATCCGGGGCCCTGATTTCGGCGGCCATTGCCGGCGTGTCGGCGGTCTGCATCGGAGGGGCGTTGTTTTTCGCGCCCGCTTCCACGGAAGCCAAACGCCGGGGCGAAATCGCCGAGTTGACCACGCGCCACGGGGTCATTAAGATTCGTTTTTTTGAACGCGTCGCTCCGCGCCATGTAGCCAGCTTTAAGAAACTGGCGCGCAAGGGTTTCTACGACGGAACCACCTTCCATCGCGTGATTCCCGGCTTCATGATCCAGGGCGGCGATCCCTTCAGCAAGGACGCGCTGAATCGCCATCGCCACGGCACCGGCGGCCCGGGCTATCGCCTGCGCGCGGAATTTTCGAACATCCGCCATACCCGGGGCATCGTCAGCGCGGCTCGCAGCGCGCACCCCGACAGCGCCGGTTCCCAGTTCTATATCATGGTCGCGCCGGCCCCTCACCTGAACGGCCAGTATACGGTCTTCGGCAAGGTTATCAAGGGCATGGACGTCGTGGATAAGATCGTCAACGAACCAAAGGACGGTCGCAACAATCCTTTCAAGCGTGTCGAAATGACGGTAAAAATTAAGCGCCGATAATCCGGCGCGATGTACTTTCATCGCGTGCTTTCCGCTGGACGGGCACGGCCCGTCCCTTAGAATGATTTCCCTCCATGCGCGCGCGTTTCGTTTCCATACTCGTTGCCGTCCCGGCCCTTTGCGCTCTGCTCATGCCCGGCGGCTCCCCGCGCGCCGAGCAAATCAGCGAGTCCCGCACGGATCTGGGCCGGGTCTGCCGAACGAAGACCGCCTGTACTCCCCGAACCTGGTGGGTCATTCAGGGCTTCAAGTCCGAGTATCTGGAACCGGGCCGCTTCGCGGATGCGGAAGGGCAAGCCGGCTGGAAACGCCGGGGCGGAATGCCGCTGCACATTCAGGATATTTTTCCGGAGCACAAAGGACCTTCGCTCTACACCCTGCGCACCAGCTTCGATGTCGCGCCCAAACTGCTCAAGGGTGACCGCCAGCCGGGCATCCAGTTCAAGGAACTGGGCGATGTTTACGAGATCTACCTGAACGGTCGTCTGGTGGGCAAGCAGGGCGAATTTCGGGACGGCAGGATCGTCTTCGCGCGCATGGTGCGGGGACTTACGTATCCCATCAACCCGGCCCATCTAAAGCGAAGGGGCAATGAACTGGTCATCAAAGTGGCCGGTGATCCGCGCTTTGAACAGTTCGCCATGTATTTCGGTCGCGGGTACTCCGTGGGTTTTTACGGCGAACTCAAGGACGCGGCCACGGAACGCTTTGATCTGATTCTCATCGCGCTCTACCTGTTCGTGGGGCTTTATCATCTCCTCTTATTTTTCAAGCGACCGGGCGAAAAATACAACCTGCACTTCGGAATATTCTGCGTGGGATTGTTCATCTATTTGATGACGCGCACGAACGTCATCTTCAAACTCCCCTGGGATACGCGGGTGATTCATCGCATTGAACTGGTCACCTTGTTCCTGTACATTCCGCACATTCTTCGCTTCGTTTCCTCATTGTATCAAGATCGCGCGCGCAAGGCGGTCGTGCTTTTTCAGGCCGGCTCGTATCTGCTGGCGCTCATCGTTCTGTTCGTTCCCGAGTGGATGAGCATTCACGTCCTGCGGGTCTGGCAGGCCTACGTCTTCCTACTACTGACGCCGATTTTCATCTACCTGTCCGTTTACGGTATCCTGAAAAAGATTACCGATGCGCGTCGCCTGGCGGTCGGCGCCGCGACGCTCTTTCTGGCCGGCATTTACGACATTCTGGATTCGTATGCGTTTCACACGGGCCTGGGATTTCAAAAGTACGCGTTCTTCGCCTTCATCATGGCCATCGCTTTCATCCTGGCCAATCGCTTCATCCGCGTGCACAATGAAGTCGAGGATCTCAACCGGGACCTGGAAAAGAAAGTCCTGGATCGTACTTTCGATCTGGAAAGCAGCTTGAGCAAGATTCGTTCCCTCAAGGAAAAGCAGGACGGCGATTACTTCCTGACTTCGCTCTTGATCAATCCCTTGAGCGCGAACCGCGCCGATAGCGAGACCGTGGGAGTGGAATTTCTGGTGCGCCAGTTCAAGCGCTTTCGCTTTCGCAAATGGTCCGCGGCCATCGGCGGGGACATCTGCATTTCCCAGAGCATTCGCCTTCAGGACCGTTCCTACACGGCCGTCATCAACGCGGACGCCATGGGTAAATCCATGCAGGGCGCGGGCGGGGCGCTGGTCTTCGGCGCCGTCATGACCTCGCTTTTGAATCGCGCCCGGCACTCGCGCGCGGGCGATTACCCGGAGCAGTGGATCAGCGAAGCCTATCACGAACTCCAGAGCATTTTCGTGTCCTTTCAGGGCAGCATGATGATCTCCGCCGTAATCGGTCTCGTGGACGACGCCTCGGGCCTGTTCTATTACATAAACGCGGAACACCCGTATCCGATTCTGTATCGCAACGGCGAAACCAGGCTGCTGGTGACCGACGACGAACTGCGCAAAATCGGCACGCCGGAAGCCGATGAAAACCTGCGTATCCACGTTCTGCGCCTGCGAACCGGAGACGTGCTGTTCATCGGTTCGGACGGCAAGGATGATCTCGTGCTGGGGCGCGATTCCGACGGTCGCGGCATCTACAATGAAAGCGAAAGCGAATTCCCCAAACGCGTCCGCGAAAGCAAGAGCTCCCTGAGTGAAATCGAGGAAGCCCTCAAGGACTTCGGGGACCTGGCGGACGACCTGACTCTGGTGCGGGTCGCCTACCGGGAAGACGAATACACCGGAAGCCCGGACGCCGAAGGCGATGCTCACGACGGCGTTCGCGCGGACCTGGACGAGGTGCGTGCCGCGGGCGAAAGCGAACGCGCACGCAACATGCTCGAGGAAATCGTCAAGGAACACCCGGAAGACGAGGAAGCCGCGCTCATGTTGGCCGAACTTTTTTTCAAACAGGGTCAATTCGGCAGACTGCTGGTCTTCGCCGGGTCCATGTCCGCCCGCTTTCCCACGCGAGATCGCTTTTTGTTTCTGGCCGCCCTGGGCGCCAACCGCGCCGGCGACCACAAAACCGCCGTCGAGTTCGGCGAACGTTTTCGATTGCGCAACCCCGAACACGTGGACAATCTCTTGAACCTGGCGCGAAGCCGCCATGACCTGGGAGACGTAGCCCGCGCGCGTTTGTTGTGGCTCCGCGCTCGGGATCTGGCGCCGTCGCACGCCCTGGTGAAGGAAATGAAACCGACCGTTTCCGGTCCGCTCGATTCGTAGGCCCACCCAAATTCAAACCCCGGGCGGGGCGATTGAATAAAATGCAGATCGCGAATTCGCTTTAAAGCCGCGACCGGCACTTATCGCGCGAACTACCCCTTGAATAGTAGCCCGCGCACGCTAGTCCGTACGCGGTATCGCAAAAATTGTTTATAAAAACATATTTTGCTTTACCGTGTACGCCTTCGCCGTCACGCTTGGCGCGTTCGTATGCGTCCCTTCGCTACGAAGCAAACAAAAACAAAACAATTAAAAAACATATCGCGTCGTCCGGAACAGCGCGAATGCATTTTCGAAAGGCCTGAATCGCTATTGGCGATTTCATTCATAATAATACAATCGTGATCATGTTCATATGATGACGAATACCCGCGGATTGTATTGAAGGAGATGCATATGCTGACGGCCTTGATTGTCGATGATTCAGAATTCATGCGCATGACCATGCGCAAAAAACTCACGGGCCTCGGCCTGCGCATAGCCGGAGAGGCGGAAGGCGTCCAGGCCGCCCTGCGGGAGTTCCACAAAATCAAGCCGGACATCGTAACGCTGGACGTAACCATGCCGGACGGCAGCGGCCTGGATTGTATCCCGGAAATGCTGGCGGCCCGACGGGACGCGCGCATCATAGTTATGACTTCGCGCACGGATCAAGATACGGTCATCGAATCCATGATGCTGGGCGCCGTCGCCTTCCTCAATAAGCCCTTCACGGATCATGAACTCCAGGAAACCATTGCCAATGTATCCGCGGGCGTCGTAGCTCGAGGCTTCTAAATTATCCACGAACATCAAGGTTCCAGCGCGTAGACGGAGCAGACGGATTATGTAGACAGCCCGGGCGGAGACGGAGGAATCGCCCTATGGCGATTGCCCGCGCACATGGACGCCCGTTCACTCGTTTCTTCCGACGGGCCGGCCGGTCGTCTCCGTGCGCGGCCGTCAGGTCGTCTTTTGCCCCGGCCCTCCGGCAGGCACCGTGCCTGGTCGCCTGCGTCCTCATCGCCTGCGGCGCGCCCGAAAACCGCGAAACGCTTCATGAAGCCCCCCTGCAAGGCAGCGGCGGCGGAAAGACCGGAGCATACAACTACCAAATTCATCGCCTGCCGGGTTTTCGTGGATTGTCCGGCCTGACCGCGGATTCTCGGGGACGCCTGTGGGCCGCCGCGGAGAGGGACCGCGTCCTGGTTCGATTGGAACTTACGCCGGCGGGAATTCGAACCCGTGTGTTCCCCCGCCGGGGGCTGACCATCGGCCTGGACGCGGAGGCCCTGGCCTTCACAAGCGCGAATTCATTCCTGCTGGGAACCGAACATCGCTGGTTGCCCTCGGCGAACGACGCCTTGATTCCGGTGCGGCTCAATGGTGAGCGTTTCGAAGTCGGAGATCGCCTGCGGCTGGACTATGGCCTATGGAAGACCCGCGCCAACCGCAACCAGGGCATCGAGGGACTTTGCGCCTGGCGGGGACGCAAACAACGGGGACTCATCGCCGTGAGCGAAACCATCCAGGTCCGCGAAGGGCGTCGCCTGGCGCTCATGGCCCTGGGCATGCGTCGCGCGGAGCATGAAATCCCGCGCTGGACTCCCCTTTATTTCCCGCTGACGACGACCGTGGGCAAACCGGCGGGCCTGCACTGCCGCTGGGGCCCGTCCGGACTGGAGGCGCTGCTCATCGAAAGACACTACGGCGCCCGACGCCTGTTGAGCTTTCGCGTTCCGGACCCGAACCGTCCTCGATTGGAAAAGATTCGCGTCTTGTTGAACCTGGATGAAATCATGAAGCATCCGGGATTGAGCGAGCGGGAAAGCCGGCGTTTCAATCCCGAGGGCATCGCGCGCCTGGCCCAGGGAACCATCGCCGTCATCGGCGACAACAGCGCGGCGGACACGGCCACACTGCTGGTTCTAATCAGCGGTCTCGACTGATATCCAGGTTCCCGCCTTATTTGAATTTTGTTATTTAAATTTCGTTCGCATCACATCAAGGTGCGCGTTCTCGTGCATGGCCAGGGTCCACAGCCATTCCAGCAGATTGATATCCCCCTGCACGCCGTGGGGCAAACCGCGGGCGCTGAGCTCCTCCAGGGTCCGGCCGGCCAGGGCTTTCAACATCTTCTCCATGGACTTTCGCAGGGAAGTCAGGACTTTCTCTTTATCCCATTCATTGGAGGGCGTCACCACCGGCGGGTTCTTGATCCCCTGGGCCTTGCGCGTGGTCGCGGCGATTTTCGCGCGATCGGCGATGCTCGCCGAATCGAACCCGAGCTTGCCGCTCAGGGTGGCCGGAATCGCCCGCGCGAATCCGAAC
>CAZGYS010000016.1:0-25669 GCA_964530305.1 uncultured Leptospiraceae bacterium | reverse complement strand
CGCATGGCGCTCACCGAACGAGTAGGGCAGCTCTTTGAAGCGCAGCGGTTCCGGGGCGGAGGCGAAAAGATCCATGAGAATCTTGAAACCGATGCCGGAGAGGTTGCGCACGCTGGCCTCGAAAGCCGCCCGGGAGATCATGAAAAAGCCGCTCATGGGATCGTTGATGCCCGACGTAAGAACAATCTTGGCCATGGAAGCGGCCACGGCGCTCATGAAGCGTCTGCGTTTGGACCAGCTTCCGTAGCCGCCGCCCTCCACGCCGCGCGAACCGATGGCCACGTCGTGGCCCTCTTCCTCGATGGCGCGAAACATGTCCGGCAAGATGCCTTCGTCGTGTTGCAAATCGCCGTCCATGACCGCGAAGACGCTTCCGCGAGCCACGGCCATGCCCGTGAGCACGGCCGACGAGAGCCCCTTTTCGTTCAGGCGACGAATGACGCGCACGGCGGGATTTTTCGCGGCGATGTTTTCCGCCACTTCCCAGGTACGGTCCGGGCTGTTGTCGTCCACCACCATGATCTCATGGGGGATCCTGGCCAGGACTTGCGTCAGCCTTTCGATGAGAATGGGGATGTTCTCGGATTCATTGTAGGTCGGGATGATGACCGATAGACGAGGTTCGCTGCTCATAATTTAATTTCCTGGACCACGACTTCCGGAATATCGCGCGTGTCTCCCGTAATGCGATGTTTAATGCCCACTAGATTACCCAGGCCGTAGAATATATGCACCATGGGAAAGAGCATCAGCGAAGCGAAGAACATCGCGAAGCTCCTCCCGCGTACGGCCGCCTGCAGCGATGAGCCGATATTAAGCAGGCTGTACAATGCCAGCGGCGCGCACATAATTCCAAAGTACAGCGGCGGAATGGGCAACAGTCCCAGCAACATTCCGCCGCCGGCAACGGCCAGCGCGGCCAGATAAGTTAAGAAGAATAGAGGCACCATGAACATGGTCTCGAAGGCCGAGGGTTTGATGAGAAAGTGTTCCATGCGACTCTTGCCGTACTTGCCCATCTGCTGTATAAACTGGAGCAAGGTTCCGCGCTGGGATCTCCAGACGGGAAGATCCGGATCATAGACCATGGTGTGGCCGGCCTGCTTGAGGCGATTCATTAATTCGTTTTCCTCATTACCCGAATGCAGACGTTCGTCGAAGCAACTGCCGGCAATGGCCGAGGCGCGAAAGGTCTGGCTGCAGAGGATTAATTCCTTCTCGTCGGTTTCGCGGACCTTGCCCCGGGCGCGATAACGGGACCGGGCGGCCTGGGTGGCGAAAAAGGAACCCAGTACCTGTCCGATGGTCCTCTGCAGGAAGGAATCGCTGTCGGGCGTGAGGGAGGGGCCGCCTACCGACGCGACGCGTTCGTTTTCAAAATGGGCGACGCTCTTATTCAGATATTCCGGGTCCCGAATTTCGACATCATTGTCCATGAACCAGATGATGTCTCCCTTTGCCTTGCTGAGGGCGGTGTTGCGCTGGATGGAACGATGGCGGCCGATGCCCACCAGCAACTGGATTTTCTTTTTATCGTAGTTCTGAGAACGTACCGAGGCCAGGCTCTGCTCGCATTCGCCTCCCGGCGCGATGGGTATGATGACGGATACTCCGGGTCTGTTTGCCATGGCGTACGAAAAATCCCGCCCTCCATGAGGAGCGGAGCAAGTATCAAGGCATCCGGGGCGGGCAGAAAAGCAAGTACATTGCTTCCAAATTTTGCTTGCGGCGGACGTGATTTGGATTGGAATTCGGGATTCCGATTATTCGCGGAATTTTCTTACCGGAATGCAGGGCGATTTCCACATCAAATTGCGTCGTCAACTGGACGAGCTGGCGGCCGGGATCGAAATCCCCGACCAACTGTCGGAACTCCTGCAAGAAATCAGTCGGACCTATGCCGACTACGAGGCCTCTCAGTCGGTCCTCCGGGCCACTCTGGATTCCACGGCCGACGGAATTCTGGTGATCAACCAGGCAGACCGGGTGATCGGCTACAATCGAGCCTTTTTGCGCATCTGGGGCATTCCCGAACAGGAAGCCCGGGAATGGGATGATACTCGAGCCCTGAATATGCTGGCCGCGCGCCTGCGGGAGTCCGGGCGATTCCTGGAAGCTCCGGCCGAACCGGCTGTTTCAGGCAAGCTGGACGAGCTTCACGACGTCTTCCATTTTCACGACGGCCGCATTGTGCGGCGATTCGTGCTCCCCAATCTGGAGGACGAGGCCGGGACCCACCGGGTCTGGTCTTTCCGAGACATCACCGAGCGCCGCATGGCCCAACTGGTCCGTGATCAGGAAAAGCGCGTCCTGGAGATGATTGCCCGGGGCGATTCCCTGGAAGTGCTTCTGGCCGAGGTTTGCCGCGGGCTCCGACACCAGTTCCCCGGGGCCGCGTGCGCCATTTTTCTCCGGGACGAGGCTCATCTGAAGCTGAAACCCATCGCCATGGACGCGTTGCCGTCGGAGTTCCGACAATATCTGGCCGAATTCGGTCCTCCGGCCCTGGGACCCGACGCCGGAGCACTGGGGCGGGCGGTGCATGAGAACCGGATGGTCATGATCCAGGACCTGCGCAATGCTTCGCCGGAGCGGGGCATCGCCGGGGCGGAGCATCTCGTACCCCATGGCCTGCGGCGAGTCGAGGTCCTGCCCATACGATCCCGGGAAGGTGGGGCGCTGGCGTTGGGCGCCTTATTGTATTTGTCGGAACTGGGCGAGGAACCGGGCACGCTGGGCAATCAGATCCTGGAGCGGGCGGTGCACGTGGCGGGAATCGCCGTGGAGCGCAAGCGCACGGAAGAGGAACTGATACGTTCCCGGGAAATGGCCGAATCCGCCAGCCGAACCAAGAGCGAGTTTCTGGCCAACATGAGTCATGAGATTCGCACGCCCATCAACGGCATCCTGGGCATGACGGATCTCCTGCTGGATACGCGCCTCACCGCGGAGCAGACCGAATACGCCGACTCGGTTCGCTCCAGTACCGAATCGTTGCTGGGCATCATCAATGATATCCTGGACATGTCGCGTATCGAGGCACGCAAGCTTTCGATCGCCTCGGTGCGATTCCAGGTGCGTCCCTGGATGGAAGAGACCGTGGACATTCTGGCGGCGCGCGCTCATCGCAAGGGCATCGATCTGACGGCGCTGGTCTACGACGACGTGCCCGACATGGTAACGGGGGATCCCGGGCGCCTGCGACAGGTGCTGTTGAATCTATTGAGCAATGCCGTTAAGTTTACCGGCGAAGGCGACGTGTCCTTGATCATTAGCCGCGAAATGCGCGGTCGCCAGGGGCCGGTGCTGCGTTTTACCGTGCAGGACAGCGGCATCGGCATCCCGCGCAAATTTCAGGGACGCATCTTCGAGCCTTTCATGCAGGCGGAGGAATCGCCCGCGCGGGAATACGGCGGCACGGGATTGGGGCTGGCGATTTCGCGACAACTGGTGGAGCTCATGAAGGGTACCATCGGCTTCGAAAGCGAACCGGGCCGGGGTTCGCGCTTCTGGTTCGTCGTCAGTCTGGAAGGCGAAAGCGAAAATCGCCGCGCGGAGAAGGAATCGCCCCTGGCCGGCAATCACGCCCTCATCGTGGACGGAAGCGCCATGAGTCGCCGCGCGCTGGAGTATCGATTAAAGTCCTGGGGCATGTCCGTGAGTTCCGTTTCCGAGGGCAAGCAGGCCCTGGAGCTGGCGCGACGTTCGGACCGGCTGTTTGATTTCGCGCTGGTGGATTCCCGCTTTCAGGATCCCGAGCCGGATGAATTGATCCAGGCTCTGCGAGCCGAGCCGTCTCAAGTGGCCATGCGGGTACTTCTGATGACGCGCTCCGGAGAAAGGCCGCCCGCGGATAAAATCGACGGATTCGTGAGCAAGCCCGTGAAGCAAGCTCAGTTGCACGAGACCATGGCGGCGCTGGTGACCGACAATCCCGTGGAACGAGGCGAGGCACGCAATCGCGCCTCCTCGGACTTTCGCTACATGGCGCTGTTGCACGAGCGTACCCGCCACGCCCGGGTCATGGTGGCCGAGGACAATATCGTAAATCAGAAAATCCTGCTCAAACAGCTTGAAAAACTCGGGTACGAGGCCCATGCCGTGGGCAATGGCCGCGAGGTGCTGGACGCCATCGGGCGCGAACACTACGATCTGATTCTCATGGATTGTCAGATGCCGGTCATGGACGGTTACGAAACCACGCGCCGAATTCGCAGCCGTGAGCCGGAACACAACACCACCATCATCGCCATCACGGCTTATGCCCTGCAAGGCGATCGCGCTCGTTGCATCGACGCCGGCATGGACGACTACATCAGTAAGCCCGTGCGCATCGAGGACCTCTCGGCGATTATCTTTCGCTGGCTGGTCAAATCGGGCGGGTGAGTTCGGCGGGCGGGAAACGCGCCGGTCATTTTTGGATTGCCTGGAAAAAATCACGGAGTTTCTTCTCATCGAGCCGGTCGTCGGTTCGGACGCCCGAACAGAGGTCCAGGCCGAACGGTTGCACGGCGTCGATGGCGGCTCGGGCATTGTCCGGTTTCAGGCCGCCCGCTAGAAAGATCGGCGTTGTCGTGCCTTCGCGAATCTTGCGACTCAACGACCAATCGTGGACGCGCCCTGTCCCGCCGAGTTCCTTGCGCGGCAGGTTTGGATTGCCGCTGTCGAGAAGCAGGGCGTCCACGGACTCGGCGCAATGTAACGCGGCTTCCACGGATGCTTCGTCGATCACGTGAATCACCTGGACGATTTTTACATGCGGCAGGGCGGACTTGATGCGCGCATGGGTACTTTCCCTTAATTCGTCGACGATCTGAATAGTATTCACGTGAACTTGCCGCTGATGTTCGATGATTTTGTCCGCGCTGATTTCGCTCGTGAGCAGGAACGTAGCTATCGGCGGGCATGGTTGTAGCGGGCAACTTTCATCGCGCGAAAGTCAATCGGTTTTATGCGACTACTCTTTCGGACAATATTCAAAACAACAGCAGCCGCGCCTCGTTGGCCAGCGAATGTATGATCAGCGGATACAAGAGGCCTCCCGTTCGCACGCGTACCACGGCGAAAACAAGACCCGTAAGAGTATATAGAAAGAAGATCAGAAAGGTATTCGGCACGTGGGCCACGGAAAAAAGCACGGCGGCTACGGCATGGCCGATGTAGTGGGGCGGCCGATCAAACATGGCCGGAATGAATTCGCGAAACAGCACTTCTTCCAGAAGCGGCGCAATGCCCGCGCCCAGGCAAATGATTAACAGCGTGATGCCTTTGGGTCCGCCGCCGCGATAGCCCGAAGGCGTGGCGTCGTTGATGAAAAACAGAAGCCATACCAGAAGGAGCAGGCCCACGAAGGTCGTGATCATCGCCTCGGACGAAATCTCGAAGCGAAACAACGCGCGAATGCGCCAGCGGGGCATCAGATACAGGGTCAACGGCGCGAAGACCCCCAGCAGTAGAGGCGTGAACACGTAGAAGCGCGTCTGGATGTCCATGTTGGGAATCGTCGTCAGATGCGAAACGAAGAACACGATGAACACGACGCCCAGGATGAAAAAGAAAGTCAGCGGCAGGGCCGTAAAGCCGAAGCGCGTGTCCCGGCCCACTTCTTCCTCGACGAGGGCTCGCCGGGCGGGCGGTAGTTTTTTGTAGGCCTGGTAGCCGCGGTTGAGTTCATCGAGCTCTTTCAGGCTCAACAGTTTGGCGACCTTGCGGCGATAGCTCCCCGGCAACAAATACCACAGCAAACCGGCCTGTTCGGCCTTCAGGTCGCTCGGAGGGGGCTTTTGCCCCCGCGATTTGGGGCCGGATTGATCCGACTTGACTTGGCGGGCGCGTCCGGGATTCTCGCCATTCGATCCGGCGGGCGATTTTTCGGGTCGTTCGTTCATCGTTTCACTAAATTATCGGAATAATGCATTTCGAAGGAGTTAAAGAAAGTGTCTGAACCATTGCCATCCGAACCTCATGTCGCGGTGGTCGGCGCTACCGGCGCCGTCGGTCGCGAATTTCTGGCCATTCTCGAGAGTCGTAAGTTTCCCATGAGCAAGCTGACCTTGCTCGCGTCTAAACGTTCCGCGGGACAAACCGTGACTTTCAAGGGCGAGACCCTGACGGTTCAGGAATTGACCGAAGACTCCTTTGAGGGTATCGACATCGCCCTGTTCAGCGCGGGCGGCTCCATTACGAAAAAATTCGGCCCGGCCGCCGTCAAAGCCGGCGCCGTGGTGGTGGACAATTCATCGGCCTTTCGCATGGATCCGGATACGCCGCTGGTGATTCCGGAAATCAATCCGGAGGACGCGCGTTCCCACAAGGGCATCATCGCCAATCCCAATTGCTCCACCATCATCATGTTGATGGCTCTGTACCCCATTCATAAAATGAATCCGGTGAAGCGCATCGTCGTGTCCACCTACCAGGCTTCGTCCGGGGCGGGTGCCGCGGCCATGGAAGAGCTGCGGGTTCAAGCCCGGGACTACCTGGACGGTAACGACATCAAGATGGAGGCTTTTCCCCACCAGATTGCCTTCAACGCGTTCAGTCATAACTCGGACATGAACCAGGAGAACGGTTACAACCAGGAAGAGATCAAGATGGTCAATGAGACCCGCAAGATCCTGCACGATCCGGACATCGCCGTTTCGCCCACCTGTATTCGCATCGGGACCTTTCGCGCTCACGCGGAGTCCATTCACGCGGAGCTGGAGAACCCGGCGGACCTGGAAGCCATTCGCGGCGCCATGAACGACTTCCCCGGCGTACGCGTCGTGGATTCCCGTGAAGAAAACTATTTTCCCATGCCCCTGGAAGTCAGCGGTGAGGACGATGTTTTCGTGGGACGTCTGCGCAAGGACATCTCGCGCGCGGACGGACGGGAAATCGAGCTCTTCTGTTGCGGGGACCAACTCCTGAAAGGCGCGGCCCTCAACGCCGTGCAAATCGCCGAGCTGCTGCTGCCCGTTCGCGCGGGCTGAGTACTTCGGCGACGATTTAAGACCTGGTGTCGATCCTGCGCATGAGCCGGGGTCGGCATTCCAGGTAATACTGGTCCGGCAACAGTTCCGTGTCCGCCTTGCATTCGTATCCGGCCCGCTTCAGTTCATTCATCGCGTCTTCCCGGCTTATGCGATAGCGTCGGGGCGGACGTTCCACTCCGGCGTCCTTCTTAAAGTCCACGATCACCAGGCGGCCGGTCAGTTTGACGGCGTTCAAAAGATTGCGAAAATACGTTTCGCGCTCGGCGATGTGGTGATACGTGTTGCACAGAAAGATGATGTCGAAGTTTCGCCGGGGCAGCTTCGGTCGGGAAGCCGCGATGGTCTCCGCGCTTAGATTCGACAGGCCCAGGCGCCGAGCCGCGCGGTTCACGTGTTCGGTCATGGCCGGCTCCACGTCGTAGGCCGTCACGCGGCCGTTCTTGCCCGCGGCGCGCGCGAATCGTCTTGCGAAGTAACCCGTGCCGGCGCCGATATCGGCGATAAACATGCCCGCCTTGATCTCCATGCGCCGAACCACGGCTTCCGGTTTTTGGCGGGCGTCCCGTTCAGGGGACTCGAACATTTTTTCGTACTTCTTGACGTCCTTGAAGGAATGCTTATGGGCCCCGTGATGCTTGCCGTTTCCGCAGGCGCTCGTGAGGAGCGTCGCGGCGAACGCGGAAAAGAACGTAATGAAGGCGACGAAGAGTGAACGATTCATGATGCGATCATCTTCGCCGCTTCCCGTCAATCGGGCAAGTGCTTATTATTCGCCCGAGCGCGTGGACAGTCCGAACGGCAGGTAGAGCGGACAGCTGCCTACCAGGCTGGTCAGCAGAAAAATACCGGCCAGGGCGCCCAGTATAACGGCCGCCGTGCCGGAGATCATTCCCGTGAAGTAGAGCACGGCCACGGCTATGGCCAGTACCACGCGAACAATTCGATCGATGATTCCCATGTTTGCTTTCATTTTCTTCCTCCCGGATTCTCAGCCGCCCAACCACTGCGTGAGCAAGACCGCGGCCGTGACAAGACCCGCGCACAACAGGCAGACCGCTCCCAGCTTGAGTAGTTTCACGCGGGTGGAATCCATGAAGAGAGAATAGGCGATTGGACGCGGTCTTTCCGTGACCTGCGTCACAAAGGCGCGGAAAATTGCTCGGAAAAGACGAAAACCGCGTCGAGCGCTCTCGGGCCCGGAGGTTAGTCCCGGACGTCGGCCGCGTCGGCCAGGAGTTTCGCGTCAAGAATCGTGATGCCGCCGCGGCCCAATCGCAACGCGCCGCGTTTTTCCAGATCCTTCAAGATGCGGCTGACCACTTCCCGGGCCGTCCCCAGCTCATCAGCCAGCGCCTGGTGGGTGATCTTGATCAGGGTCGCGTCCCCGGCGGAGCGGCCCAGGTAGTCGGCGATACGCGCGTCCATGCGCGAAAAGGCGATTTCCGTGACCGTCGTGAGCACGCAGGATTCGCCGGCGTCGATTCGATATAGAGTAATTTCGCGTCCGGACTCGGCCGCCTTGAAGATGCGAACGGACCCGGAAAGTACGACGGGCAGGTAATCGCATGCGTCCGCTTCCAGTGCCAGGTAGGAGCCCCGTTCAAAGGAGCGCACCATCGTGGTCTCGCGTAGAATTTCCGCGAAACTCGGCGGTGGCCCGGGCTCGCCGCGGGGCGATTCATCCATCAGTTTTTTCAGAAAGGCTTCGCGGGGTTCCATGGTTTTGTTCGGCTTACTTGCCTTTGTTCGACTTGACCTTGCTCGTGGCGGCCTTCTTTTTTCCCTTTGCGCGCTTCTTTTTCTTTTTGGCCGCCGGCGCGTAATAGTAGTAGGGTCGTTTGTAGACGCCTTCGCGCGCCAGGCGACGGGCTTCGGGACCCAGGCGGGGATCGCTCACGACCAGATCGAAGAGCACGGCTCGGGAACGGGGCAGGGCGGAGAAGGCCAGATTCACCGTCAGCAACAGCAAGGCCATGGAGACATAAACGAGATTCACGGCCGCCGCGCCGGTATGGGCAAGCGAACCGGTGGGCAAGGCCGTCAGCACGTAGAAGGAAAAAATCCACAGGGCGATGCTCGTGCCCACCCAGAACTCGAAGAAGTAGCCCTGCCACCAGCCATAGAAGGCAATGGACGGAATGATCCACAGCACCAGGGGCGCCATTTCGCGGCCGTACTTTTTCATGAGACCGCGAATATTGACCAGCGCCAGCAGGATGATCACGCCCCAGAAGGCGGCGTTGATATTGTAGGGCAGGCTGGGGCCGTCGAGATCATCCGAAAAGTTTACCCGCATGGGCGCGTCGGTGCCCTTGAAGTTCAGGAAGGCATCACCGATACCGCGATAAAAGTCGAGCACATAGGATTTCTTCAAAGGCGAAAATCCCCAGCGCTCAAGGGTCGCATACCAGATGAGCCAGGTTGAGAATTGGGCCTTGCCGCCGCCCACCAGGCTGCGATTCAAAATAAAGAAGGCCACGTAGAGATAGGCCGCCGCCAGTATGGCCGCGATGATCAATACGTAAATCAGCGCCACGCGCATGCGACGGGAAACGGCGAATTCCCGCCCGCGATACGTGGGCGCCATGAGAATCGCCGCGGCGGTCATGGGTAGAAACAGCGCGTTGGTCTGATGATAGAAAACGGAAAACAATTGCAGCACGCCCATGAGGATCAAGCCGGGCAGGGTAACCCCCAGACGGGCCTGGCGCGCGGCCATGAGAAAAGTCAGGGCTATGAAACACGCGGGCAACAGCGGGGTGTCGTTGTGATTGCTGTAGTACCAGAAACCCTGGCTGAAGGCGATGCACAACGCCGTCAGGAAGGTCGTCGTCGCGCGGCGATACGTCGAATAGTGTATTAAGGTAAAGGCGAAAAGAAACAATACCGCCGAAGCCAGAATGCGCAGGCGAAGCGCGAACATCACGTCCACCCGGGGGATCCACATGCGTACCAGTTCCAGATACAGTCGCCCTGTGGATTCGAAACCCAGGTGGTGGGGGTTGAGAAAGAGATAGTAAGGATCGCCCTCTTCCACGCTCAGGGCGTAGACGACGGAGTCCCAGTCGAAGAAGCGCGAAAGCCAGCGCAGATAAAAAAGAAACAGGGCGCCGCAGGCCAGCGCCAGCAACAGGCGCGCCATTCTCCCGCGCAGGCGTCCGCGCTGGGCGCCTTCAAAGGGAATGTCGTCGGTGACGGGCGAATTCATACGCGTCGATGGAGGAGGTCCACGGGCGGTTCTCCCCGGGGCCGCCAGAGATACGGCGAAAAGATCGTTCGGTCTCCGCGAATGTGAATCACCAGGCGTTCCATGCCCAGCAGTTCGCGGATCAGGCCCGTGCGGACCTGAAGGGAAATATCGGGGGAATTCAAATTAAATTCCCGCAGGCCGTGATTCACCAGGCCTTCCTGATGAATATAGAGACGATCATTTACGGCGAAGACGTCTCGCGCGAATTGCCGCTGATGCACGCGACGTAAATCCAGCAGGAGTGAAATCGCCACGTAGGCGTAGACCAGCCAGGCGATATTCAAATAGAATTCCGGCGAGGAAAGTATGGCCAGCTTGAGCACCTTGTCGAAGCGCAACAGCCCCACCAGGTTACGCATCAGTCCGGCGAAATCGTCCACGTAGAACATTCCGGCGAAGAGCACGAGCAGTATGCCCGCGGCGATGACCAGGGGCGGCAGGGGATTCGTGCGCAACAGGCGAAAGTTGTACACGTCGTAGAGTGCCTGAATGCGTTGCTTGCGCCGTACGTGCAAAAAGTTAAAGATATTCAGCCAGGGCGGCGTTTCGGCCGCGCCGGCTCCGTTTCTAGAGTAGTAGTAGAGCAGGCCGCTCAAGGTCAGGACGATACCCAGCAGGGACGGCCCGGGCGCGTCGTAGAGCGTGATCAGCATGAACGTGGCCTGGATCAATAGAACCAGGATCAGGGTGTAAGGGTAACCCCAGACGCGATACGGCCGCGGGACGTCCGGATATTTTTTGCGCAGGATCCATACCGCCAGGAAGGTCGAGGTATTGAAGACGGCCGACGTAAAAGAGAAAAAGCGAATCAACATGCTGTAGAGCGATGTCGTATGGAAGAGTTTCGCCGCGGCGGTGAAACTCAGAAGCAGGACCGAGGCCCAGACCGCCTGCGTGATGAGCGCGTTATTGGGCGTGCGATAGTTCTCGTGCAAGCGCGCCATGTAGGAAGGAAACAATCCGTCCCGGGCCATGGAATACCAGGTGCGACCCTTGGCGAGAATCTGCGTGCCCACGTTGCCGAAGGTGCTGATCATTACGGCCGCGGCGATGAGTACGCCTCCCGCGGTTCCGGTGGCGACGGTCATGGCCTTCGAGGCGATGTGACGCTTGGCTTCGATGAAGGTGGGAACCGGCAGGGCGTAGAGGTAGGCGCTGTTCACCGCCAGGTAGAGCAGCATCACGCCGCCGATGCCCAGTAAAATGGACAGCGGCAAATTGCGACGGGGGTTCTTAACTTCCTCGGCCACGTAGGTGGCGCCTTCCCAACCGCTGTAAGCGAAGAAGCTGTACTGCAGGGCCGCGCCCACCATGGCGATGTGGGCGATGCCGAATTCCTTCGGCATGAAGTTGGACGTGAAGTGGGCGCCGCTTCCGGGACCCGTGAAGCAAAGCACGATGATGGCCACGAGCGCCGACAGCTTCAAGAAGGCGAAGACGTTTTGAAAGATACCGCTCATGCGCACGCCGATGCAGTTCACCGCCGTGAGGATCCAGATGATGGCGAAGGTGGTCATAATTACCGTCTCGAAGGAGAAGCGATAACCGAAGAAGTTTTCGAAGACGATATTGCCGTACTCGGCGAAGACCAGCGAGACGGTGACGATGACCGCGGTCTCCGATACGAAGAACATGGCCCAGCCGCGCAGGAAGGCCCAGACCGGCGGATAGGCGGCTCGGAGATAGGCGTAGGGTCCGCCCGAACGGGGCATCATGGCCACCATCTCCGCGAAACAGAAAGCGCCCAGGAGCGTGGCGATGCCGCCGATGATCCAGGCGCTGTAGAACAGGCCCGTGTAACCGCCCACGGCGATCATGATCAGCGCGGGAGTGCGAAAGATTCCGGAACCGATGATCCGGCCGAAGACGATGGAAAAGGATTCCAGCAGGCCGAGCTCCCGACGGAGTTCGGTATCCTCCGAAAACAGAGGGTCATTTTCGAGCCGGCCTTCCAAGAAATTACGATCTCTATACCTGTGATTATCCGTGAGCCGGGGCCCGGATCATTCATACGGAAATTCGAGTGCCCCGACGAGGGCAAGCGAAAATAGACGGCGGACTCAGTTGAGAGCCGTCGATAGCCGGATCTCCCGGGTGAGGCCGGAAGCGCGAGAGAGCCCTTGACAGGATCGTGGTTTTTCGGCTCCTGTACCGGACAGGGAGGCGCTCCATGACCCAATCCGAAAAACAGGTTCTCGTTCCTCTGGCCGATGGTTTTGAGGAGATGGAAGGCATCATCATTATCGACGTTCTGCGTCGCGCGGGGGTCAAGGTGGTCTCGGCGGGACTCAATCCGGGCAAGATCATCGCCTCCCGGGGGACGATTCACCTGGCGGACATGACCATGGAGGAAGCCGAGGGACTGGAGTTCGACATGGTGGTATTACCCGGCGGATTGGCGGGAGCGGAAAACCTGGAAAAGAACGCAGTCGTTCGGCGCGTGCTCAATCGCATGCGCGATGCCGATCGCCATATCGCCGCGATTTGCGCCGCGCCCAATGTGCTCCGAAACATGAAAATCATCGATATGGAGACACCCTTCACGGTACATCCCGCGACTCTCGGCAAAGGCGAGGGCGGCCTATACAAGGAAGAGCGCATCGTCCATGCGGGAAAAGTCGTTACGAGCGTCGGACCGGGGTCGGCCTTTGAGTTCGCGCTGGCGCTGGTGGAAATTCTATGCGGTCCCGAAAAGCGCGAAAGCGTGGCGGGCCCCATGTATCTGCCCGCGTAGGCGGCATGAATGACCCGCGTGGGCATTTATAATTAGGCATTAGTACCGGTTTAATCATCCGCGGGATTTTTAGGAGCGGCGGGCGATTTATTTATGGCGAAACATGGGGCCGGCTTTTAGACCGGTAGGATTGGAAGAACAGCATTAGAAGTAGTATTGGATAGGTCGCGCGCGATGCTGGTACGCGCTGGTATGACATGAACGTGAATTCGGGACGAGTATTATTAATCGAAGACGACGCGGAAGAGTCCGCTCTGATGGCGCGCTATATCCAGGGTCTTGGTTACGGAATCGAAACGGCCGCGAACGGCGATGAAGGCTTTCAAAGGCTGGGGGTTTCGCAGCCGGACATCGTTCTACTAAACCTGAACCTGCCGGATATTCCCGGCCTGGAACTCCTGCGAAAGATCAAGGAAGATTCGCGCTTCGCCGAAATGCCGGTGATGCTTATGTCTTCCGATGATTCCGAGGAAGCCGCCATCATCGGCTTGTCCAGCGGCGCCATGGACTACATCTACAAGCCGGTGCGCATGGCCGAGTTGATGGTGAAGATTCAAAACGCCCTGGAGCTGGTGAAGTATCGCCAGGAACTGCACGCGCTGAACAGCCAGTTAAAAAAAGAGAAAGGTCTACTGCTCAAATATTTCTCCGAGGATCTCGTCGACAAGATTCTCAAGGAAGAAGTTTCCACCGAGCTGGGCGGGATGAATCAAATCGCCTCGATCCTGTTTTTCGATATCCGCGGCAGCACGGGCATCGCCGAGAACCTTGATCCCAAGGACTTCGCGCAATTCATCAGTATGATCTTTACGGATATTATGGATCTGATTTTCAGCAGCAATGGTTCCGTGAACAAACTCCTGGGTGACGGGATGCTGGCTACGTTCGGTTGCCCCATTACAAGCGACGACGACGCTCGCAACGCCGTGAACTGCGCCATCGGCATTCGCGACTACATGGCCAGCTTCAACTCCGTTCGCCCCGACTATCTTTCGGCGCCCGTGGAGATGGGTATCGGCCTGAGCACCGGTAAGGTCTTCGCCGGCAACATCGGCTCGTGGCGGCGCATGGAATATACCGTCATGGGTGATCCCGTTAACACGGCCGCCCGGCTGCAGTCCATGACCAAGAAGCTGGAATGCAACATCCTCATCGACGAAACCACTTTTGCCCGCAGCAACGGGGTCTCCGCTCAAAAAGTCGAGAATGTGGCTATCCGTGGTAAGGAAAAACCCATCCCCATCTATAAGCTGCTGGGTCCGGGAACCTGATTTTGTCGGAACTCCGACGTTTTTGCCCGATTTCCCACTCCTTTAGCCCTCAATTTGTCGGAACTCCGACAAATTGAGAGTCCATACTAGAGTTTTCTGACGTCCGCGTACGCGCCACTGGGTAGCGAGAGCAGTTTTGGGAAGGTTTCCAGAAGAATTTTAGCCGCGCCTTCCGGATTCGGCATGGCGCCGGTTCCTCGAGCGTCGATCAGCCTTTGTAGAGCCGGAAACTGGTCCACGGATGGTTTGGTGCTGATGTAGTCCTGCATGGCGGTATCAATCAGACCGGGAGCCACCGCTGCGTAGTGCGTTTCCGGATTCTCCGCCGCATACAGTTGGGTCAGCATATTCAATGCGGCTTTCGAAATCGCGTATCCGCTCCAGCCGCGGTTTCCGCTTTGCGATGCACCGGAGGATATGGTGACGACCTGTTTAATTTTGGTACCGGTACTGTTGAGCGCATCCAAAAGAACCTTGTTGGACCAGAGATTCACATCCATTATTTGTCGGAGTTCCGACAGAGGTGTGTCTCTCATGTCTCGGATCTCTCCAAGGATGCCGGCATTTAGAATTACAAGATCCAGTTCTTCCGTACCGGCAATCAGTGTCGGAACTCCGACGGATACGGCATCGAAATCGCTAAGATCCAGGCTGGTGAATTTGAAGCTCGAATACTCAAGTAGAGCGGAGGCGGGAGCACGTCTGCTGAGGCCGAAGACAAAATCGCCACGCTCCAGGTATGCTTGAGCCAGACCATATCCAAGGCCGGAGCTGATTCCAGTTATCAGAATTTTCAAGAGTGTTGTGAGAAGACCGGCTCTGGTGCGGCGAGCCGGTTGTTGATTTCAGGACGGCGGAGTACTGCCGTCGGAGGTGTTTCCGCCCTGGGCTTTGTTTTCAAAGAATTCGGACAGGCTTCGCAGGCCTTCGGCGATTTTACCCGATGCGCCGCGCATAAGTTCCTCGGCTTCCGCCTTTAGTTCGTCAGGGCTCTTACCCCGGTACTCGTCTACTTTTCCCTTGAGCTGGCCGGCCTGGGTCTTCACGTCCTGGGCAATTTGCTCAAACTGCGCCTTGCGATCTCCGGCAACCTGGGATGCCTTGCCTTTCAACTGCTCAAGCTCCGAATCCCACTCGGTGAGTTTTTCAGCCAGGCCCTTTAAGAATGTATTTCCTTCCGACATTTCAGTCCCCCCTGGTCGCAAGTAGAACCGGCCTCACGAATCTGGCAAGGAATTTCAAGTGTCGGAGTTCCGACAGCGGCTGATAAAATTAATCGCGGCGAGTAAGTTCGGAACCCTTCAATCGCCCGCGAATAATGAGGCTTACATTCAGGATTTCGGCGTCAAGTCCCTCGATTTCGGGATAGTTGACGGCGTTCATGGGAACATCCAGGATTTGGCCGGTGTCCACATCGATGAAGTGATGGTGGGGAGCGGTATTAGAATCGTAGTAAATGCGGTCAGGAGAAAAAATCAGCTCCCGGCTGACACCTTTCTCCACGAATAAGCGCAGGGTGTTATAGACGGTCGCCTGGCTCACCTGCTCATATTCCTTGTTCAAGCGACTGAAGATTTCATCGGCACACAGATGCTGGGGTTCTCTCAAGAGCAAGTAGGCAATCTCAACCCGCTGAGTTGTCGGATTAATCCCGCGCGTACGCAACAGGTCGGTTACTTCCCGCTTGTTCAATCCAAACTCTTTTTCCATGGCTTCCATGTTTCTATCCGGCACTAATGTTTTTCGACCCTGAAACAGCTGTAGAATTGCTCGTTTTTTAAATTAAGAATAAGTCTAATTTCGGGGCAAGACTTTTTCTAGTATCATTTCGCCGTGAATTTCAAACTCGCGACAACCGGACAGCTCGATTTCGGTCGAATCAGAAGCAATTTGTCGGAGTTCCGACACTTTCAGGCATGCGACATAATTCAGGAGCATCAAAATAAACCAAAAATTCGAATTCTAACCCTAATCCGGGGCCTCAGTCGCCTTGAAAGCGGCAATAGTTGACATTGGCCTGGACTGCCCCCGGATGGCACTATGCTGTTCAATTCAGCAATATTCTTGCTGCTGTTTTTCGTAGTCTATTCCCTGTATTGGCATTTATCGGTTCGAGGGAAGCATTACCTGATCATAGTCGCCAGCTTCATATTCTATGGCTGGTTCAGCATACCCTTCCTGCTTCTTTTTCTTTTCTTAATCATATTCAATTATTATATAAGCCGGATCCTGCTGGTGCGCAAGAGCAAGGGTCTACTGGCGCTGGCCGTCATCGTTGATGTCGGAGTTCTGGCATTTTTTAAATATTTCTATCTATTTGCTGAGAGCTTCGGTTACCTCATTGGAAATGAATACATCGCGGATTTGCGAGTTCATTGGCAGCGAGACCATAATCTGGTCATAATCCTGCCCATCGCCATCAGCTTCTATACGTTCCAGATAATCGCCTGGGTCGTCGATTGTTATCGCGGCACGGTCCAGGAGGATTCGGGCTTCAGGCGATTTTGCGTATTTATTCTCTTCTTCCCCCAGTTCGTCGCGGGCCCCATTATGCGAGCCTCGGACTTTCTGCCGCAAATAGACAATCCGACTCCTTCGCAAGATCGGATGCTCAATGGGTGCCTACTTCTGGCGCAAGGGGCCGTGAAAAAAGTCCTGATTGCGGATCGCATAGGCGCGGCGATCGGCCCCGTCTGGGCATCGCCCTCTGAATATGACGCGGTCGTTCTGGTCTTGATTATGCCGGCATTTCTGGCGCAGGTTTTTTGCGATTTCTCCGGGTACACCGACATGGCGAGGGGACTGGCCAAATTGCTGGGCTATGAAATTCCCGAGAACTTCAACGGCCCATACCTGGCTCGCACGGTGACGGAGCTCTGGCAACGTTGGCACATTACGTTGTCGATGTGGTTGCGAGATTACGTGTATATTCCTCTCGGCGGTTCGCGCCGAGGCGAGTTTATGACATACGCGAACCTGTTCTTCACGATGACTCTCGCCGGCCTATGGCATGGCGCCAATTGGACCATGGGCCTCTGGGGCTTGCTGATGGGCTTTTATCTCGTCATTGAGCGCTTCGTTCGCGTAAACCAGTTCCTGCTCTTACCGGATACACTCTGGGCTCGCGTCATTCAAAATGTCCGAACCGTGGTGCTCTTCGCAACCAGCACGATCCTCTTCGCATCACCGAGCATTGAGAACTCAGCTTCAATCGTGAAGGGTATCGCCTCCTGGCAAAGAGCGGCTCCGCTGGCGAGCGCTGAAAGTGTTATCGGCCTGACGCTCCTCGGTTTCCTGTTCAATATTCCCCAGTATTACCGGGGCATTCACAACTGGTTCACTCCACGTGTTCGTTTGCGTTATGTCCTGGTCTTCGTTCTGACTTTCGTCGTGGGTTATCTCATTAATCTCTATGGCGATGTTTCGGGTTCCTTTATCTATTTCGCCTTTTAGACCTCAATTCCGTCGGAACTCCGACGAAATTGAGGTTTAGCTTGCGTTTTCAAGACTCTCGATCATTTCCAGGGTCCGATCATTGAGTTGCGAATATCCCTCAAAATTCCAAATGAACAGGTCCTGAGAGCTTTTGGTCTGAGATGACGCACCCTCGATTTTAGGTCCCTGTTTCAGCCACTGTCCAAAGCCCCGGTCGACCCAGGATTCAATTGTATTCGTTGCGATTCGAGTTAACGAATCACCCTTCGGGAGCGGCCCAAGCACATCGGTGAATATTCTCACGTCTATTGGCGTCATGAGCCTCAACACATTGAGCGGCAGATCATAGATAGGATTGTGCTCTTCATTCCTGGCTCCTGCCGGTTCCGCTGTCCAGGCGGGGATATTACGTGTATTCGCGTATCTGTGGGTGCCGGTAAACCCATGAGCTCCTGGCCCTAGACCCATGTAGGATTCATAGTTCCAGTAGCGCGCGTTGTGGTGGCATGCATGGCCGGGTTTGGCAAAATTCGAAATTTCGTATTGCTGATATCCATGCTCTCGTAGGAATTCCGACAATTCTGAAAATATTTGAAACTGTAAGTCCTCATTCGGTGCGGACGTTTGTGCCCTTTCAATTCTTGTCGCGTAAGGGGTGCCTGCTTCCGCGGTGAGCGAGTATATTGATAGATGATTGAGGTTTGTCTTCAGGGTCTTTTTCAGGTCGTCATAGAAGTCCCCCTTTCCCTGACCGGGAAACCCATAAATCAAGTCGGCACCGATGTTTTTGATCGGCGATGATTCTAAATCATTCAATATTGAAGAATAACGTTCGTGATCAAAATAGCGATTCATCTCCCGCAAGAATTTACCTGAAAATGTCTGAATTCCGACATTGACTCTTGTAACCCCGATTGCATGCAGAGCATTCAGGTAGTCCGGGGTGAAGTTTTCCGGATTACCTTCTAGAGTAATTTCACAATTAGGAGTGAGGCCGATTCGAGAGCGGAACAGGGACAGGAATCGTGCGATTGTGTCCGGCGGCATTAATGAAGAGGTACCGCCTCCAAAGTAAACGGTATCTGCCGAAGAGTATTGTTTAAATGTTTCGAGTCTTGTGTCTAATTCAATTTTGATAGCATCCTCGAATTGCCGCAACGCGCTCTTCGTGACTTCCCTGGGGGATGATGAATTCTCCATGCCAATAGAATAGAAATCGCAATAGCTGCATTTCTGGATACAGTAGGGAAAATGTAGATAGATGCCCGTTGTCGCATTGTTGCGAATTCTTGAGTTCATGGAGGAGAACTTCCCGAGTTTATGATAAGAGTGCGAATACTTTTATTGAAGTTGTCGAATCGCCTCTCCACGAATTCGACACTTCTTGGAATCGAATTACGCACGCTCGTTTCACGCGATCTAATTTTTTTCGCGGATTCCAATTCGAACAATAGGACGAAAAGGTGGCATATTGAATATCCGCACGTCCGCGCAATCAATCCAATTTGATTCCATTCGGATGATTTGACACGCAGGTGAATTTTCTTCAGTTCTTGTCCGCTATCCTGATATTTCGCTGTGAGGCGTTTCCCCCGGCGCAACCTTGATAGCCTGGATACGTCGCTGTATCTACCGAGCAGATATTGAAAGTATTTTCTCGTATTTTGTTCAAAGTCTCGAATGCGCGCGCGAAATTTGCGTATTTTGTTCCGCGGCAAGAGCAACGTGCAGGCGATGGTTTCTCCACGTTGGAAGTCCACCTCCGCCTCAAGTTTCTTGTTCACCTTGCCTGCCCTCCGTCTTGTGCCCATGCCCTTAATGGTGATTCTTTTCGCTCTGGGTGCGCATTTTTTCTGATGTGGCTGTTATTTTTGTCGGTGTTCCGACAAAGTCGGCTGGAGTGTCTTAATATGACATAATACCGGGAAATCAATCTCGAGTAGAAGGACGGAAACGGCTTGACTCATGACCGTGCCGCAAGAGTCTGGCTCGGTCATGGCTAGAAGATGTCAAATATCAGGAAAAAGTACGAGAGCAGGAAATACGATTTCCCACTCTCATATAAAAACGCGGCGCACGTTTAAGCCGAATCTGGTTGTTCGCAAGGTCTTTATTGCGGACGAAAATCGCTGGGTGAAGTTGAAGTTGTCCGCTCGCATGTTACGAACGCTGAATAAGCGTGGTGTCAAGTCCTTGATGAAGAAATACGGCCAGGACCTTTCGGTCCTCAAAAAGTAGAGCTGCTGCTCAACTTTTACTCGCGCAATATTATTCTCATCTATGCGGGCAAGTGATTGGCGCGTCGGCTATCCAACCCTAAATCGGTAAAGAAGGTCGATTCTGTGCCAGAGGGCGTTGCTCGCTCTTCATCCCCCCCCCAAAAAAAGCCAACCCGGACCGTAGCGAAGCGGAAGGTTCGGAAGCAGTCAGAGTTGTCTTCAGGCGATGTGCTGGCTTTTACGGACGAAATTCACCGACGTTTGAAAAAGAAGTTCGGGCCCGCTCGTTGTCCTCTCGATTATAAAAAGCCTCACGAGTTGGCTATTGCTGTAATCCTGAGTGCTCAATGCACTGATGAGCGGGTTAACCTTACTACACCGGCCCTTTTCAAAAAATATCCTGAACCGGAAGATTATTTTCGGGCCCCTCTGTCGGAACTCCAGCAGATGATTTATTCTACGGGGTTTTATAAGAACAAAGCCCGCAGTATTCAGGGGTTCACTCGGAAGTTAATCGAAGAATACGGTGGTAAGATACCGCGAGATGCCAGAGAAATCCAGACCATGCCGGGAGTTGGTCGTAAGACCGCTAATGTGATCGCACAGGAATTGTATCGAGAGCCCAGCGGGGTTGTAGTAGACACCCATGTTGCCCGTTTATCGAAGCTATTGGGTCTCACGGAAGAAAAGGATCCGGGCAAAATTGAGAAAGCTCTGATGCCGATGGTCCGGAAGAAATTCTGGATGAACTGGTCGCTCTATATGATTTTCCTCGGGCGATACTGTTGCAAGGCCCGTAAACGCGAATGTGACATTTGCCCGCTACTTGATATTTGTCCGTCCAGCAATGCGTCTGCTTGACTAATTTCGTCTCAACCGCGGCGGCGCAGGAGAAGTGGGAGCATTCCCAGGCAGAGGACCAGAATAATGGTACTGGAGGTCGGCAGACTGATACCGGCTTGTCCGATGGGGATTCGGTAGAGGGAAAAAACAAATCCAGTCAGAGTTCCGACAGCTGAGTAGGAAATCGCGATTAGGACCGCGAAAATGACTCTTCTCGTGAACGCCAGAGCTACCAGCGCCGGCAAAATCAGTTGCGCAATGGTATAAAATGAACCCATAAGTTTTATCGCCTCGGAGAGGACGATGCACAGCATTAGAAAGAATGCCAACTCAACCGCGGCCACCGGAACTCCGGAGAGCATCGCATGGTCCCGATCAAAAGCAACGGCGATCAATGAGCGATATAGAAAAATGAAAAGCCCAAGGACTATCATGGCTCCAGGAATCGCATGGAGCATATCCGACGGGGCAGTAGTAAGAATATTGCCGAAAAATGCGTGAATCAGATGGTTTTTGACCTGCCCACCGCCGAACGCTAGTAGGAATTCCGACAACCCCGCGAACAGCACGAGACCGGCAATCAGATAAGCGCTGATATTCGGAGGATTACTTCTACGGATGAAGTAAAAGGGTAGCATCAGGGAAAAAGTAAATAGTAAAATCAGGAGATCCGCTTTCGGATTGAAGAGCGAATTATGGCCCTCAGCGCCATCCAGAATCAAGAACAGTGCAACCGCGCATGATGTGGCCTGGGACAGGGTGACGCCAAAGACCGTCAGCCGCTTCAATAGGATAAATACTCCCATACCGGCGCAGAAGCATCCCATAATGGTGCCTGCCAGTATTTGAAACTTGTAAACGGTGAGATATGTAAGCAGGTCTTCGAGCATTTCTTGTCGGAACTACGACGATTTAGCGGACTTTGTGGTTTCTTTGACCGCGGTGCCGCGATGAATGACGATTCTTGTAGTGAACATACTCATAAAGGAAGGGTCGGTTTCATGAGTAGTCATGAGAATTGTAATATTATGCCTTGTGTGCAGGTGCTCAAGCAGGCGTAAAATTTCAGTCTTTCCATCCCGATCAAGAGAATTCGTTGGTTCATCCAGTATCAAAAGCTCCGGGTTGTGAACCAACGCTCTGGCTATCAGAGTCCTTTGAAGTTCACCACCAGAGCACTCACGCAAAAGTTGATTTCTTCGATGAGCGATTCCGGCAGCCTTGAGGGCATCGTCGGTCTTCCGACGCATTTCTTCTCGAGAATCAGCATGCCATAGGTACCGGAAGCCTGAAAAGCTCATTTGAACGGCTTTTTCCACGCTCAGTGGAAATTGACCATCGATATCCCGAGCCTGGGGAACGTAGCCGAATTTCTGGAAGTCGCACTGTCGGAACCCCGACAAAAGCGGGCGCAAACCTAGAAGGACGCGGATGAGGCTGGTTTTTCCGCTCCCATTGGGCCCCAGAAGGACACAGGCATCACCAGCGGCCAGGGAAAGGTCCACATTGTCGAGAACAGCGACGCGATCATACCCGATTGCGGCGTTTTTTAAGATCAGACCACCCATAATGCCCAATCGCCTGTCGGAACTCCTACTTTTTGTCGGCTGCCTTGCGCAACATGGCCAGCATTGTGCCGATTGACTGTCTGTAGGACCGAATACCTGTCTGACTTCCGACACTGATCGGCATCACGAGCACCTGAGCCCCGGTTCTGCGGGCGATGGCACGAGCGTAGCGGGGGTTGCTGAAGGGGGCAATCAGAATAATTTTAATATTCTCCCGCTTCATGATCTCAATGACTTTTTCCATATAGGTCGCGGACGGTGGAACGCCGGGCTTTTCCTCGATACTGGCGACGATGTTGAATTTGAAGCGATGCGCCAGGTAGGTAAATTCCCGGTGAAATTCGACGACTTTCAGGCCGCGATACGGCGCGAACTTGCGATACTCCGCGATGGTAAAGGCTCGAAGCTCTCGATAGAAGGCTTTGAAATTGCGATTGTAGACGGTGCGATGGGCCGGATCGACGCGAATCATCGCGTCTCGGAGATTGCGAGCCATGATGCCCGCGTTGATCGGGTCCGGCCAGTAATGGGGATTGCCGAAGGCGTGCACGTCGCCTGCGGAACGGTCCGCGGAGGCGGGAACCTGAAGCACACGAATACCCGCGCTGGTATCGCAATACCCGGGTCCGTCTTTTTGAATTTTAGCGTTGCGCGATTGGCGCAGAAGCGGCGGGGTCCAGCCTACTTCCATGTCCATGCCGATTTCCGCGAAGACATCCGCGTCGCGCAGCTTGAGAATGAAATCCGGTCTTGCGCTGATGTAATGGAGGTTCTCATAGCCTTTGGCCAGGGCTTCCACTTTGACGCGGTCGCCGCCGACCCGGGAGGCGATGTAGGCGATATCTTGCGTCGTTGTTACGACATTCAGCTTCGATTTCGCCGAGGCGGCCGGTGAAATCGCCGCGGTTGCGAGGACTGCCGCGGCAATCCTTCTAAGAATTCTAGATTTCATTTCACTCTCCTTATCGGCTCGCCGTGTCAGTAGACGTGGGGCGGATGCATGCCGAGGATGAAGTCGGCCTGAAAGTACAATTGCAAGGTCGATTTACCGTTCTTTTTTTGCAGCAGATTGCTGACAATACTCTGTTGCGTACGGCTATTCAAGATAAAGTCCGCGATGGGATTCGTATCTTCCGACAGATCGACTTTGTTTTCCAGGGTGACGCGATAGTAGGCGAACTCCGACGGACGCCAGGTGATCATGAATGACTGGGCCTCGGTGCCGTTCGGAATCGTGTAGCCGAAGGTGCCTCGGAAATTCGGATCCGTGAAATAGTCGAAGCGAACACCGGCATACCATTCCTTATGAAACTGGTATTCCAGAAAAGTGTAAGCGCCCACGCGGGTTTCCACCGGCGGCGCCGGATTTTCCAGGATATCCCGTCGAGTTTGTCGCGTTTCGCGATACCATACTTCGGACAGCCATTGAAATGACCTCAGCTTGCCTTTCTTCCACTTTACCAGCAAGTCAATGCCGGATTGGTGCGTAACGCGACGCTTATTTTCCGTGGGGTGCCAGCGTAGATAGGAAAACCCAAACTGCGTGCCCCATGTTTTCCAGAAAGGAAAGAACTGCTTGAGATGCAAGGTGTACAGCGGGTTCGCCTTGGTCAGACCTTCGCTGTGGGTATGGCCGAAAAAGCTACCGTTGAAAACGCCGATAACGAGTTCCTGCCAGAAATCCCAGGGCATGAGAATTTTGAACTCAATGCCGGCGTCCGAAACCGCTTCTTCGTCCAGGAGCTCCTCATGGACAACCGGCGCCTGGGTAAACGACCAGTCATGGCGATGGATGCCGTTGAGTCGCCCGACGTCGTAAAAGAAATGACCCAGCTTGATGCTGGTATTGGGAATAAAAGTGCGATTAAACTGAAAGAAGGCTTCATGCAGTTCGAAAAAAACCTCACCGTTTTCGTTGTGAGCGGCCGCCATCAGAGTGCCTTCGCCCAGGTGATCAATGGACGCGAAAAAACCGATCTCTACTTCGCGCGGGCGAAACTGGCGATTGGTCGTGGGGACTTTTTCCTGGTCCCATTTGCCGACCAGATCCGCGGCAACAAGCATGTCGAGCTTGTAGGCCCGCTTGGTGGGATCCACGTATTGAAAGGTGCCGCCGCGATTCGGATAGTCGGACTTGACTTCGCGTTTGCTGGTCTTGTCCTTCTCGACATCGAAAATGCGATTGATATCGTTTACGTCCGTGCCCGAATCACCGGCGGGCGTGCCCTGGGCCCAAATACCGGACGCCGAAAAGCACGCGAGGATAACAAGGCCGAGTAGGCGCCGCTTCGTAATTGATACGAAGGGCGCACTCAGTTTTTTATTTAGAGGGTTCACGCTCAATCCAATTACTCGACGAATTTATTGGTCGCGTTAACCGTGATGTTCGTGATGGTCGCATTGTTCAAGATAAAACCCCAGTTCGTGCCGGTGACATCGCTGGTGCCGGAAACGGCGGTTGCTTCGGACTCAAACGACGCGGTGCTGGTGTTGACCGTACCGGTGGGGCAAGCGGCCGCGTTGGCGATGATGTGGTCCGGGCTTTCGTCATAGTGAATTTCCAGACAGAGAGAAGCGGAGCTGGTGCCGGGAGCGGTCAGGCCCGTCGCGGAACCGGCGACATTGGTCGGGCGGACGCCGTTGATGGCGGTCGTGGTGATGTACATACCGCTGCCGCTGTTGCTGTCGATGGTGGTTCCGGTCAGGCCGCTCAGCACGTACATGGTGCCGCCGGTGCCCAGGGTGTAGTCGAGTTGAATCGAGAAATCGTCGCCGTGCGCGGCAGTAGAGAACATGGTGCCGGTGCCGGTGGCCATACCACCGGAGCAGGTAACGCCCGCCGCGGTAAAGGCGGATGCGCCTACGGTACAACCTTGACCGAGCAGTACCAGCGCGGCCGCGGCGAGGGATTGATCATCGTCGTCGTCCGAAGGATTAAGGATGCTACAGTTCGCCGTGAAGGTAATCGCCGTAGCGAGAGCCGCGACAATGGAGAGTTTGCGAAAGTTTTTCATTTTACAGTCCTGTCTTGTGTAGATTTTAAGTTAAGGCCTTCGCCGAATTGAATCAGATCCGGCCATGCGTTCCGTGGAACGCGCCCGGGCGATTCATCGCGAAAATAGTCTTCGCGCACGGTCGTCCGGGTAGAAGGTAGCGCTTCGTCGACGAGTATCGCCTCCGAATCCATTCCACGTATATCATATACGCGGATCTCAACCGCGAAATACGAACAGGGAAGAGAGTGCGCTTTTCATGCAGGGGGAGCGCGTGAAGAAAAGGGGAGGAGCTGAGCCCCTACCATGGCCTGGAAATGAGAAGGGCCGAGAACGATGACGATACGGGGCGTAATCTGGCCCTCATTTCGTGCGGGTA
>CAZGYS010000015.1:0-26557 GCA_964530305.1 uncultured Leptospiraceae bacterium | reverse complement strand
AGAGCCTGGCCGACGACTTCCAGCACGTCTATTTCGACACGGCCATGAACTGCGTGCACTTCGAACACTTCGACGGCAATTGCCCGGGCCCCGCCTTCTTTCAAAAGTACGCCGACCGAATTTTGTTCGGCACGGACTTTCCTAATATTCCCTACGACTACCAGGAACAAATCGACGCCATCAAGCGCTTCAATCTCGGTCCCGATCTGGAGCGTGGGATCTTTCATGATAATGCCGCGCGTTTGTTGAACTTGCCCCCGCAAGCCTCCGCCTGACCACCTGCTCCCCGAGCTTCCTCCCACCTCACCCCGATTTTTTGGCCCCCACGCCACCGCGCCTCGGTCCTACAAAACAAGAGGCCGCAGGCCTTGCGGAGGACTCATGCATCTATTCAAACTATCATCTCTATCGGTCGCCGGGGCGACAATCGCGGCTCTGCTGGTGACCGGTTGCGGGCCGTCGGAAATCACGGAATTGCAAGCCCGGGGCTCGTGCGAGCGTGGCCGTCCGGCGCCGGCGTTCACGGGAACGTCTCCGAGCCAGTGGGTGAATTCGGCGCCCGTCAAAATGAGTTCCCTGAAGGGCAAGGTCGTGCTCATCGACATCTGGACTTTCGCCTGCTGGAACTGCTATCGCTCCTTTCCCTGGCTGAACGGCGTCCAAAAGAAATACGAGGCGAAGGGTCTTCAAATCATCGGCATTCATTCGCCGGAGTTCGCCCGGGAACGCGTTAAGCGCAACGTGGCCAAACACATCAAGAAATATAAGCTCAATCATCCGGTGATGATGGACAATGATTTCGCCTACTGGAAAAAACTGGGCAATCGCTACTGGCCGGCGTTCTACCTGGTGGATAAGAAAGGCTGCCTGCGCTACGTCCACGTGGGCGAAACCCACTCCGGCACTTTCGCCGCCCGCAAGGTCGAGGCGATGATTGAGAAATTATTGAAAGAGGGTTAAAGAGAACACGAATGTGCGCGAATTATTCGAATCGCACGAATGGGATCAAGGGCTCACGACACCCCTTACAAGGCATTCGCGCCATTGGTGTTCATTCGCCATGATTCGTGTTCTCTTACATCACAACCACGCGGCGCCGTGGACGCCCGCCGAATCGCCCAATTCATTGCGAAGGATGGGCGTCTCGATTTTTTCATGGAAGGCGTATTGGACGACCTTTTTCAGGCCCCGGTCGTAGAGTTCATCCATGGACGAAAGGCCGCCGCCCAGCACCACGACGTCGGGATCCAGAATGGAAATAAGTCCGCCCAGGGCTCGCCCGAAATCATCCAGGAAACGTTCGAAGGCCCGAATGCAATCGCCGTCGCCTGATACGAATCCCGCGTGGATTTCGCGCATGCTGAGTTCGCGTCCCGTGCTTTCGCGAAAGGCCCGCTCCATGCCCGAGCCGCTGATCATGGTTTCCACGCAACCGCGGTTGCCGCAGTAACAGGGAGCCCCCGCCGGGTCCAGGGAGATATGCCCCCATTCGCCGCCGATGCCGTGACGGCCGCGCAACACGCGCCCCCCGGCGCCGGACGAATCGCGCTGAAAAATTCCCCCGCCGCAGCCCGTCCCCATAATGACGCCGAAGACGAGTTCGTAGGGCCGACCCGCGCCCCGCATCGCCTCGGCGACGACGAAACAGTTGGCGTCGTTTTCCACCTGGATGGTTCGCCCCAGGCGCTTTTCCAGATCCAAACGCAGAGGCCGGCCGTTCAGGACGGTGGTGTTCGCGTTACGAACGAGATGATTTTCGCCGACCATGCCGGGGATGCCGACGCCGACACGGCAGTCTCCGCGCGCATGGGCTTCGGGGATAAGCGCAAGCGCCTCATTTACCGAGACCTGAATGTTGTCGAGTATGGCTTCGTAACCGGCGGCCGCGGGCGTGGGCCGCCTATGGCGATGGAGCTCGGCCCCACGGGGATCCAGCAGGATGCTTTCGGTCTTGGTCCCGCCCAGATCAATGCCGATGCGATAAGTCACATTCAGGACTGATCAGGCGGCACGCCTTCAGGAGGCTTCGTTTTCAGCGGCGAACATGCGGGTCAGCAGATCCGTGACCTCATTGGTACGAAACGGCTTGTAGAGCACCGCTTCGGCGCCCTGGTCCATCATTTCCTGTTCGGAAATCTTGTTCTTATGACCGGTGATAATGATGACTCGCGTTTGCTTTAATTCCGGGAAGGCCTTGATTTTTTCCAGCAACTGGACCCCGCTGAGGCCCGGCATGAAGACGTCGATGATGGCCACGTCGGGTTTGGCCATACCCAGTTGAATCAGAGCGTCCGCGCCCGTGGAGCAGAGGGTTACCACGGCATTGGGAAAGGAGTTATTAATGATGCTGCTGATGGCGTCCCGGAGGTCCGTCTCATCCTCGGCCACGAGAATCCTGGGAGAAGTGGTCTTGATTTCCTGGGAGAGGGGAAACTGAAATTTCTCAAGAAAACTAAGAAAGTCCTCTTTCTTTACCCGACGGTGACCACCCGGCGTACGAAACGCCTGGAGAACTCCGCGGTCAATCCAGCTCTGAACGGTCTGAATGGTAACGCCGCAGGCCTTACTGATGTCCGTCGTCCCGAGGATGGCGGGAATGTTATCCATCGAGATAGTACTTTTTTGCTTTGCTCCCATAAACAGCTAATCCAGGCATTCAGGCCGCGCTTCCGATTTCCGGTGAGCGGATTGAAAAGGTTTTATTCTATATGATGTTTTCTATCTTTGCCGGTGCTGACCGGCGATCGACAAGAACACTGAAGATCCCGGGGGGCAGGATGACCAGCTATTTTTGTTGCTCGAATGGAATTCCGCGAGCGGCCGGCGCGCCGCGTGCTTTGCTGGGAGTGTAGATGCTCGGAACTCTGCTCAGGAGCCGCGCACGCGACCGACTTCCTCGCGGAGCTTCTTGTTCGCCTGCTCCAGGGCTTTGATCTTCTCGAAAGCGCTGTTGAGTTCATTGGAGCTCATGGAAGTCACGGTCTCCGTCGCGGCCTGCGCTTCCCGAGCATCCCGCAACTCGCCCCGGGCGAAATCGGAGATACTCTCATACATGCTGATGATCTCCTCCGCATTGGCGATTTCCTGTTCATTCAGCTTCAGGATTCTCTCCAGGCCGGCAACCACCGACTCCAGGGTTTCAACTTTCTTCTTTAGTTCTTCGACTTCGCTCATATGCGTAACGTCCCTTATGTAATTATGCGGATGAATTGGGGTCTAATGGTTCAAAGGTCCAATGGTGAAAGGGATCGGGCCACCCTTGAACCCTTCCACCGTTAGACCCTTCGACCCTTAATACACTTCCTGATTCCAGCGACCTTCTTTCTTATATCGCGCCTTCAACTCATCCCAGTCGGCGCCCTTTTCCTCGGCGATGGCACGGAAGGATTCGTCGATGCCCTTTTCCATGCCCTTGATGCCGCAGATATACAGGCCGAAATTTCCCTTCTTCATGATGTCCCATACCGCTTCCTTGTGTTCCAGAAGGCGATGCTGGACGTAGACTTTCTGGTCGGGGTTTTCGCGCGAGAGCGCCTCCACCACCTGAAAGTTCTCATGTTCGGCCAATTGCCCGATGTCATTGTTCGTGGAGTTCATGTAGGCCAGGTCATGGGCCCGCTTGACGCCGTAGAACATAATACAGCGCCCCGTGTAATCCGAGTTCTCCAGGAACAGGTAATTCAAGAACGCGCGAAAAGGCGCCACTCCGGTTCCCGTGGCGAACAAAATCAAATCCGTCGTTCGGTCCGCCGGCAGCACGAAGGCCTTCCCCGCCGGTCCCGTGATCTTCACTTTTTCACCGGGCTTGAGATCACAGATGTAATTAGAGCAAACGCCGTAGTAGGTTTCGCCGGTGTCCGGGTTTACTTCCACCAGTCGGCGCGTGGAAAGCGACGCGGTGGTTCCCTTGCCGTCGTCTCCCTTCTGAGCGGAGGCGATTGAATACAATCGCACTCGATGGGGTTTGCCCTTTGCGTCTTCACCGGGCGCGAGCACGCCCATGGACTGCCCTTCGAGGTAGGCGTAGTCGATGCCCGTAATGTCGATGACGGTATGGTACCAGTCTTCATCGCTGTCGGGAGTCATGTCCTCGTTGGAAATGACCGTACCCCAGGAAGGAGTACTGGGCTTGTAAACCGTGCCTTCGCGTATTTGCATTTTCTCCATGCGATTCAGCTGCTCTTCCATTTGCTCAGGCATGTAGTCTCCCCTGGCCGTTATACTTCGGCCGGCTTCGGATTAGTCCGGTTTGTCCGTGTCTGTTCGTTCAGGTTTTTTATTCTTGTATGCTGGTTTATAGTGCTTGGAGGTTCGCGCGCATGCGCGATGTCGAAAGCGGCGGACGGTCTTCTCATCTTGCGCGCGGAAAAATTACCGTCAATAAAAAAATCGAATATTGATTGCATCCTCGGTACCCCCCCATTGTCGTGGCGTCGATGATCGAGGCTAAGAACCTTACCAGACGGTATGGAGACTTCACGGCCGTTCGTGACGTCTCATTTTCCATCAAGAGTAAATCGGGAATCACCGCGCTCCTGGGACCGAACGGCGCCGGCAAAACCACCACGCTGCGGATTCTCACCGGATACCTGAAACCTACTTCCGGCGAAATCTCCATCAACGGCATGTCGCCCGCGGACGAAGCCGAACTGGTGGAGATGAAAAAGCAAATGGGCTATCTCGCGGAGACGACGCCCCTGTATCCGGAAATGCTGGTTTCGGAATACCTGGAATTCATCGGCAAAGTACGCGGACTGGACGGGGAGCGGCTGGAGAAATCCGCCGTGGAGATGATCGATAAGCTTGAGCTGGGATCGCACTTTTATACGCCCATCGGTTTGTTGTCCAAGGGCTTTCGCCAGAGAGTCGGCCTGGCCGGCGCCTTGATTCATAAACCGGAAATCATCATCCTGGACGAACCGACTTCCGGCCTGGACCCCAATCAAATTTCTCAGATTCGCGCGCTGATCCAGGAACTGGGGAAGGACTCGACCCTGATTCTGTCCACGCACATTCTCCAGGAAGTAGAGGACATTTGCGAACGCGTTATAATCATTAATCGCGGCTCCATCGTCGCGGACCAGCCCATGTCCGAACTCAGGGATTCTCACTCCTGCGTGCTGGCGGCCCGGGGAGACGGCATCGAGACGAAACTGAACGCGTTGGACCTGGTCAAGAATTGTCGCCGAGAGCCCGCGCCCGGACATCCGGACGGCTACGGTCTGTACATCTGCGAACTCAACGAGAATGCCCCCGAAAAGCTCTTCGCCCGCATCGCCGACGCGGGATGGGAAGTCCGCGAATTCGCGCCCCTGTCCCGTTCCCTGGAGGACATCTTCCGGGAACTCACGGCGTGAGAAATTAAAATTGAACCGAGTGACTGAATCGCCGCGGTGAGCCGGCGGCGTCGAGGAATCTGAAATGGAACGCATAGCAAACTTCACCATCGGATGGTGGTTCACGCCGGCCGCGCGCCACGTCTTTCGTCGCGAAATTCGCAACTACTTCAATACTCCCATCGGCTATGTCTTCGCCGTTACCTGTCTGCTGCTGAACTTCCTTTTATTCTTTACGGGCATGCCGGGCATCACGCCGGATTTCTGGAGCGCTCGAGCGGCCAGCATTCGGTCTTACATGGTCATGCTGCCCCTGACCTTTATCTTACTGGTTCCGGCCATCAGCATGCGTCTGTGGGCCGAGGAAAGACGCAGCGGTACCATCGAACTGTTGAGCACTTTGCCCATGACGGATTTCGAAATCGTCATCGGAAAATTCATGGCGGCCTGGGCCATGGTGAGCGGCATCATTCTCGCGTCCTTGCCTCTGACGTTTTCCATCGCGCTGATTGGTCCGTTGGCCTGGGGCGAAACCTTCACGCTCTACCTGGGCTCCATTCTCATGGCGGGCGCCTATGTTTCCATGGGCATGCTGATTTCGGCGCTGACCCGCGAACAAATCGTGGCCTTCATTTTGATTCTACTGGCCAGCGCGGTAATGTTCCTGGGGCATTACTTCATCATCACGCGCGGCCTGCCTGAATCCGTCGCGCGCTTCGTCGGTTTCTTTTCCCACTCGTATCACTTTCAATCCTTCTCGCGTGGGATTCTGGATCTGGGCGATTTGATTTATTTCACCGCCTTCATGGGCTTGATGCTGGCCGCGAACATCTGGGTTCTCCGGAGGGCACGATGAAAACCATGCTTGATAAACTGAATCGCAATCGCCCCCTGCTTTATGGGAACATAGTTCTGTTGTTCTTTTTACTGACCGGTCTCGCGGCCAAACTGGATCTGCGGGCCGATTTTTCCCCGGGGCGCGTCAATTCGCTGAGCGAAAGCACGGAGCGCGTCTTCGCGAAGCTGGACGAACGCCTGCTGGTGGAAGCCTACATTACCCAGGACCTGCCCGGACAGTTCGTGGCTCTCGTCGAGCCCATTCGCCAGCAACTGCGCGAAATCGAAAGAACCGGGGGACGCAAGGTCAAACTGCGCGTGATCAATCCGGATACCGAGGAGAAACGCAAACAGGCGGAATCCCGGGGCGTTCGCGGCGTACCCATCGAAGAGGCGAAAGTCGCCCAGACCAATGTCCGCCTGGGCTTCTTCGGTATCTATATGCAAATCGGGAAGGAATCGGCCGTGCTTTCGCTCTTGAACCAGCGGCGAGGCAGCGCGGATCCTTTTCTTCCGGATTTCGAATACCAGTTCCTGCGCGAAGTTAAAAAGCTGGCCCGAGTAAAACAGGGCGGCGGCGCGGGCATTGGTCTCGCCGCGGCCGACGGATTGTTTCGCACGGCGCGTCCGCGCGGCCGTCAGGACATTCGCAAGGACAATCTGTTCATCATGCGCAACTCCCTGGAGCAGGAAACGGGACGCCTGACCGACGTACCGCTAAGCAAGAAAGTTCCGGAAAACATTCGCACGCTGATTCTGGCCGGCAAGCCGCGCCTCAGGGACAAGGAGCGCTATCATCTGGATCAATTCCTCATGCGCGGCGGCAATATCGTGGCCATGTTCAGCGGTTCGGATTTCAATATTCCCGCGCCGCAACCCAGGGGCTTTCCCGGGATGCAACGACGCCAGCAATACCAGGCCCTGGTGAATCGCAAGGAAGTGGAAGGCATCAATACCTGGCTGGGCGGCTACGGCATCACCGTGAACCCCGAGATTCTCCTGGAATACGAGCAAGCCGCCGAGATGTACGACTTGAACTACAAGTTCGCGTCCGGTTTCAACAATCCCACCTGGGCGGTCTATACTTCCCAGCAGGGTCACATCACTTCCGAGCATCCGGCCCTGGAGGGTCGCCCCGCCTTGCGAGACATGTTGAAGGACACGCGCTTTCTCATGCTCCCCTGGGTTTCCGGCCTGGACCTGCGCGAAGCGAAACAACCGGGCGTGAAATTCATGCCCTTCATTCGCTCCACCCCGGGCGCGGTAAGCAAGACCAGCACCAGCCTGGAACCTCAATTTCTCTACAAGTGGAACTCGGCCGCGGAGAAAAAGACCGGCCGCAACATTCCCGTGGCGGTGCTGGCGCAGGGCAAATTCAAGAGTACCTTTACGCCCGAAACCGTGCCCGAGGGCGAAAACAAGGAACGCTTCCTGGCCGGCCAGAGCGGAAAAACCACCGGCACTCTGACCGTCATCGGCTCGTCCTTCATGGTGTCCGATATCATTCTACGACGCAATGCCAACGCGCGCTACTATCGCCTGAACCTGGTCTTTCTCACGAACTTGCTGGAGACCCTGGGCGGAGATACGGACCTGCAGCCGGCTCGTTCGCGCATACGCTCCATTGAAAGCATCCAACGTACGGGCCCGACTTTCGAGAGTCTGTTCAAGTGGTTTCATATCTTTTTTATTCCCATCATCATCGCCATTCTGGGCACCATGCGCCTGATGCGTCGCAATCGGCGGCTGGGCCTGGAAGAAGCGAAGGCGGAAAAAGTCGCCGACGACGCGTCGGACCAGGACTCCGATAACGCGCCGGCCGACGGGACCGACGCGAAGCAAAATGACGGGGAGGCGAAATAATGGAAAAGACAATCGGCATCGCCCGTGAGAACGCGGGCTCCCTGCTCATGGGACTCAATCTCTTGCTGTTGCTTCTGGTTTTCTTTTTATATGATCCCTTTCAATTGATCGATCGCGACTATTCCGGCTCCAGGCCACTACTGGAGGCGAAAGCCGCGGACATCAAGAGCCTGGAAATCAAGGACCCGGATCTCCCCGGCGTAGCCATCACCGTTTCGCGCGGTAATGCCCTGCCCGTTACCGGTAAAAAGGGACTTGCCCCGGGTAAAGCCGCCCAATCCTACAATTGGAAGACGGTGGTCAATCGCGCAGGCAGTAGTGAAACCTACACGGGTGACCGGGAACGAGTGGAAACCCTGCTCAAGGAAATCGCCCGCGCGCGAAGGTATTATGCCCTGGACCGCACTCCGGCCAAGGACAAACAATACGATATGAGCAAGGCTCCCGACGGCGGATGCAAGTGCATGAGCATCGCCGTGGTCGACCAGGCCGGCAAGCGCAACGTGCTCTACCTGGGAAAATCCGTGGGCGCGGAAATTCACGTACGCCTCAACGACGAGGACGAAATTTATCTCGTGCGCGCCAACCTGAAATCCAGCGCGGGTTCCGGAGACGCTTTGTTCTTTCGTAATCGCCGCCTCATCAGCGAGGACGTGCGTCGGGACATGGTCGCCACCTTCAAGGCCGTCTTCCCCCGGGGTAAGGACGTGATCTTGAGCAAGAGCGGCAAGGACTGGGCCCTGCTTTCGCCGATTCAGGGCGCGGCCCGAACGCGCTCCGCGGACGCTCTGGTGGACGGGGTATTGAACTGGCAGGCGCGCTCGTTTCCGACGAAACTACCGGACAAGGTGGACCGTTCGAAGGCCTTCGCGCTGGAAATCGAATATCGCCTGAATGTAAGCGAAAGAAAGAAACTGCGCTTCGAGGTTCTCGGGCGCAAGGATTCCAGTACATACTTCGTGCGCAATGCCGCGGGCGTGCTCCACGAGGTCTCGTCCTTCGACCTGAACGATCTATTCGAACCCGGCAAGCGTCTGCTCAAACCGAAGGGCGGCGGGCCCGGAGGCGTTCGATTGCCGGGCGGCGTTCAACTGCGCCTGAAAAAACCCGGACAATAATTAATGCCGCGAGTCACGGAGCTCGCCCGGTTTTCTTGAGCCAGGCCTCATAGGTAGGCGTCTGGAAATAGGCGAAAGGCTTGTCGTCGCGCAGGCACACGAAACTGAGCTTGCAGGTAATCACGACGCGACGCTTATCCGTGCCGGGCTCATGAACCAGGGCCCGGGTTTGCACCGTGATGGAAGACTTTCCGGTGCGTAAAACACGGCAGTAGATGACCACGGCGTCTCCCCTATGGGCCGGCGCGCGAAACTCCACGTCGTCCATGGACACGGTGACGAAGTTCGCGTAGCCGATGGCCTCCAGCACGAACAACGCCGCGCCTTCGTCCAACCAGGCAAGCATGGTCCCGCCGAAGACATTACCGAAAGCATTTAGATGCCGTTCCATGACGATGTGTCGTGTGACGATTTCAAAATCCTGCATGGATTCAGTTTCCATAGTATCGCTTCTCCTTAACTTCCCTTCATCGGATCCGGCTTGCGCGACTCCCCGTGCGTCGACTTTTGCATATGCTTCAAAAATCACGGCTATTCGCGCTTAATTTCAACTTTCTCGACGCGAACCGGGACTTTCGCTTGACGAAGCTTGAAAATAACGCATGGTCCGAACACTAACTTTCGAAGGAGTATATAAATGACCGCTAACCCCAACCTCGGCAAACTACTCATGCGCCTGATGGTTTTAATCTTAAGCGCCGCCATGTTCACGGCCTGCCTCTCCGGTTCCGAAGACGACACCGAATCATCCGAAGTCGATTCCGAAAGCCTGCTGCTGCTTCTGGCCGTTCAGCAAGCCACCCCCGCCGTCAACTATGCCAGCGGATCGGGAACGGCATATGCCGTCAACGTGGCTATCCAGAATGATACCCCCACCGTCACCGGCGGTACGGCCCAGAGTTTTGCCGTAAGCCCCAGTCTGCCCACCGGTCTTTCCATGGACACGAGCACCGGCATCATCTCCGGCACGCCCACGGCCACGCAAAGCACTCTGACCACCTACAATATCACCGTCACCTACGCGAACAATACCACGGTGAACGGGTCGGTGCGCTACCGAGTTTCATCCGGCACTTCGGGAATCACGTGCGGGTTCCAGGGAACCTCCGGCGGGTGCTCCACCAGTCGCCCCTACACCTGCAACAATGCTTCCTTTTGCTATAGCTCAAACGCCGGCTGCAGGGCCGATACGTCCTGCAATTACTATCTCTAATTCCGTTCGTAATTACGTACTGTAATTAGAGCTTGCCCGGACCCTCCCCATCCCGACCATGTCGTGGAATGGGGGGCCTGGCCCAGACCGGCACCGAAACGGGGGCGCGTTCCTATCGTATGCCCCTGTGGTGCGCGTGCATCGCCGTGGTAATGATGGCGCTGTCCGTGAGCCTGACGCACTTCTTCATGGTCCTGACCATGGTGAGTTTCGCCGCGGAGTGGTTGTATCGTCGCCTGAAGTCGAAAGGCGATGGGACACGAGTCCGCACTCGTTCCACCGGCTTTTCGCGGAGTCACGCGATGCTCGGGACGGCCGCACTGCTCTTCGGCTGGCTGTTGCTGTCCGCCCTGGTTCATACCGCCTTCTTCCCGAACCCCGATTCCTCCCCGGCCACGACATTGAAATCCGAACTGGGCGATGTCTGGATTTTCCTCTTCGGCATGACCGTGCTGGCCCTGGCACGAGAGCCAGGGCGACGTGATAAACTCATGGGAGCGTTGATGGTCTTCGCGCTGGTGCTCACGGTGTCGGGCGTGGCGGCCATGTTCAGCGAGTTTCGCCTGGCGAAAATTCTTACGGGCCAGGGCTTCGTCCCCTCCGCGCGCAATCGCCCGCAACATCCCCTGGGTCTCCTGCCCGGCGGCGTGCGTCTGTTCCAACCCATCGGCTTCATGAATACGCGCCTGACCTTCGCGGGCCTGCTGATCATGATTCTGCCCTTTCTCTTTGGCCGCCTGCTGGACGCGGGTCGGGCGGCCTTTCAGGCGATGCGTGAAAACCGCCCCGGGACCGGCGCTCTTTTGCGGACCGGGGGCATGCTCATACTCTTTGTCGCGGCGATGGTCGTGTTGTACGCGAATCGTACGCGCTCCGCTCAACTGGGATTGCTGGGGGCGACGGCTTTCGCCGTGTTCATACTTGTTATTCGTCGTTTCGTCAACCTGGAATCATCTCGAAGAAAGGTATTACTTGCGGCCGCGGCGATGGTCCTGGTTCTCGGCGGCGGAGCGGCCTGGTGGCAGGCCGAGGCCCTGGGCAATCGCCTGGAGGCCTTCAACGCCCGCCACAGTCGCTTCACGGACGCCTATCGCCCCATAATCTGGACCGGTACGGGCGCCCTCATCCGCGAAAACCCCGTGCTGGGCGTCGGGCCGGGAGGTTTTCCGGCGGCCACCAGGGCCTGGCGAGAAGACTACTCCCGGCGCTTCCCCGTCATCTGGTATTTCACCCGCAACGCGCCGGACGGACACGCCCACAACGACCTCCTGCATCTGGCCGCGGTGGGGGGCTTGCCGGCGGGACTACTGTTTCTGGTTTTGATGTTTCTATGCGTGCGCGAAACGGCGCGGCGCCTGAGCGAAGGCGCTGACGGGAGCGGACGGAATCTCGTGGAACGACGGCTCCTGGTCGGCGTGACGGCACTGTTCCCGGCCGGGTTGTTCCAGTGTTATTTCCAGGACGATGAGGTGGTGGTGCTTTTCTGGGTGCTCATCGCCCTGGGGCTTGCCGCAAGCTTTGCGCGTTCAGGCGATTCTACTTCTTCGGAAAGTGCTTGAGGTATTCGCCGTATCCCATGGCGCGCATGCGCGATTTAGGGATGAACTTGAGCGCGGCGGAATTAATGCAATAACGCAGGTACGTGGGAGCGGGGCCGTCGCGAAAGACGTGTCCCAGATGCGAATCGCCGTGCTTGCTGCGCACCTCGATGCGCTCCATGCCGTACTTACGATCCGATTTTCGAACGATATTGGCGGGAACCAGGGGCTTCCAGTACGAGGGCCAGCCCGTGCCGCTGCGATACTTGTGAACCGAACTGAAGAGCGGCTCACCCGAGACGATGTCGACGTAGATGCCTTCTTTCTTGTGATTCCAGTAGGCGTTGGCGAAGGGTCGCTCCGTGCCGTCCTTGCGCGTGACGTAAAACTGAATGGGCGTCAGGCGCTTGCGCAGAACCGCGTCCGAGGGACGAACGAAGTTACGCCAGCCGGAACGCAACATGCCCACCATGCGCAACTCCGGCGAAGAGGTGTCCGCGGAATTCGCCGTGCCCCAGTATTGCTTGAGGAAGCGATCCCGACCGGAGCCGATGCGATAGCGATAGTAGTGCACGGGATTCTTCTTGTAAAAGTCCTGGTGATATTCCTCCGCGCGATAAAAAGGCTCGGCCTTGAGGATTTCCACCACGATGGGCTTCTTAAAACGACCGGACTTTTCCAGGGCTTTTTTCGAGGCCTTCGCGATACGCTCCTGGTCGGCGTTCAGAAAATAGATTCCGGGGCGATAGTGACGCCCGCGGTCCACGAATTGACCAGCGGCATCCGTGGGATCGATCTGGCGCCAGAAGACCGAAATAATTTTTTCATAAGTTATGAGCGTGGGATCGTATTTGATGCGTACGGCCTCGGTGTGACCCGTACGACCATAGGCCACCTGCTTGTAGGTGGGATTCTTCTCGGGACCGCCGGTGTAACCGGACACCACGGAGATGACGCCGGTGAGCTTTTCAAAGGGCGGCTCCATGCACCAGAAGCAACCGCCCGCCACGATGGCATGGGCGGTTTTGCCCGAATATTTGACCGGGGGCTTGTCCTTATTCTCGGCGTTGGCTTGATCCCCGGCGCAGAACAATCCCGCCGAAAGGGCCAGCACGCTCGCCAGGCCTATGGACAGTATGCTGTATTTTAAGTTCGCTTTCATGTCTCTCTCCCGCGCTCGGAGCCCGGAGGCGTCGGCGCCGCTGTGTATAGTATAGAGACCCTACGGGGCCGACGGCGGCCAAAAAATTGGGCATATTGGCTTGCCGGATATCGGGTGGCCGGTGAACTACCATAATGCGATTTTCCCGGTTTCGTAAAGCCTTTCTTATCCTGCCGGCGGTGGTTCTGGTCCCCCACACCGCGCCCGAGGCCCAATCGCGGGCTTCCGTCCAGTCTATTCGAGCGGACAGCACCCTGAAAGACCGCCGCAACCGCTATCGTGCCGCGCACCTCATGGACGGCACCAGACGCTCCTGGTGCGAAGGCGTTAAGGGCGACGGCATGGGGCAAACTTTCACGATCAAGTTTCGGCGTCCCGTTCGTGTCAAAAGCCTGTTCATCAAGAATGGTTTCGGCCATATCAGCTACTGGCTGGCCAATAATCGCGTGCGCGAAATGACGATTGCCGGACAAAAAATCACCCTGCGCGATATTCGCGGCTGGCAAGAGGCAATTCTTCCCGAGGCGATTCGCGCGCGTTCGCTTACGTTTCGCATCAAGTCGGTTTACCGTAGCGTGAAGTTTCAGGACACGTGTCTCGAGGAAATTTCGTTTCAGCGGCGAAAGTCGGCTTCCACTTCTAAATATACGGAGTTTTCCGGCTACTGGGAAGAAAGGGACGATAGCTCTAGAATACTCCTCCGACGGGACGGGAAATGCATCGCGCGCCTGACGCATGAAATTGTCGGACCCGACCCGGCCTACTGCCTCTGGGAACCCGCCGGGGATCGGATCGTCCTGCACATAAACCCGCCTCGGTCGCGGAGCCCGGGCGTCGGCTCCACGAGGAAAATCGTATTGATGATTGATCCCGAGGAGCAATGCCTCTACCCGAAGCAGGTAAATCGCTGCGTCTACAGGGCAACCATTGGTTCGGGAAGTTTGCTTGAACTCCCCTGGGCCTGTGATTTCTCCATGGGTCTGGACCCCAAATCTCACTACGAGGGCGAAGCGAATCAATTTCTGAACCTCGGACCTTCGCTTGTACGCGCACGCCCCGATTACGGAGCTCCGGTCGTCGCCCGCATTCCTTGCGGAGGAACGAACTTTCAGTTTACTGGGCGTAAGGACCGCGCGAACAAAACCGGCAAGATCGGCGTATGGTACAAGGTCAAACTCGACGGTAAGGACGGCCCGACGGGATGGGTCGACGGTCATGCAATCAGCTACGCATGGAGAGAGCGCCGGCTGATCAACCGTTTCAGCATGGCCGGCTATCGCGTCGAAGTGCTGGGATTGCGTTCCGATCCGAACAAGTGCGTTAACTCTACTACTGTTGAGTGGGCCGAGTGCATATGGCTCGTGCGCGACGCGCATAACCAGGTAGTATCGATACTGTACGATTTCGGCGCTAATCTTCGCAAAATCGATCCCACGACCATTTATTCAAGCTTGCCTTTCGATTCCACAATCATGGAGGAAGAGACGCGGGGGGTCCTCCATCGGATACATGACTTTCACGCCAACAAAACCATGACCATGCTCATTGCCGGACACAAGGGCAGCCAGGCGCCCGTCCCCACCTGGACCGCTTGTCTGATGACGAAATGTTACACCCTGGTTCGCCATAAGGGCAGGCTGGATCTCCACCACCAGCAACCGGGCGCGACGATTCAAATCCTTCCTTCACTCTTCGTGGACGGCGTAGTAAGCACGAAGGAAAAATTACATTATTCGATCAAATCGCCGGCCGGCAAACTGGAGTTTCTCTCTCCCCGGAGCCGGGAAATGGAGTTAGTGTTCAAGGTAGGCGGCGCCCGGTTTAAGATCGATCCGCGCGCCAATCGCATCGTCAAGGTTCGCTGAACTGAAGTCGCCTCGAAGGCCACAAAGTCGGATCGTTAAAACTCCTGGGATTGAATCTCCGCCTTGCGAACGCGCACGACCCCGGCGGTGGTATGCAGATACATGAGCTTGCGGTTAAAGCAGATCGTGGCGCCGCGTACCCGGCGATTGCTGTACAGGCGAAAGCGGTCCAACTGACCAATCTTGTAGTGCGCGCGAATTTCGCTTTCCGTGCGAAATTGGACCGTCCGCGCTTTTTCCAGCAACGTCAGGGCGGCGTCTCGACCCTTGCCCTTGTAACATTGAATGTCTTCCGGCACCCGGTCCCGCCAGGTTGTGGCGCAGGCCGCCGCGAAAAAGAGCGCCGGCATCAAAGTCGAAATCGAAATCGTCTTGAGCATGAATCAAAGGCTGCCGGGAATCAGACCCTGGGCGTAATTGCCCAGTAATTGCAGGGATTGCTCCTCGGAACCGCGGTTGATGCGAACGCCCACATGCAGGCCCTCTTCGGTCTTTTTGATCAATCGCACGGAAGTAATAAAACCGTGATTCGAATTTTGCAGGGGCATGGCGAACTGGATCTTGGCGCCCTTGCGCAGGTGCTTTTCCGCCTCGGGATTGCGAATGGTGATGCGCGCGCCCCGGCCGTCCTGACTGAGGTCCACCAGTTCTTCGCTTTCGGCCAGGGGAATCCAATTCTTGATGGAATACATCTCCATCTGAAAGACCAGCTCCTCGGCCTTCTGGAAAAGAAACTGATTGAAAAGCGAAAGCTCCCCGGCGGCGTCCGGTCCCGTAAGATTCCCCGCGCGCCCCAGAGCGGGCGTGGTGGAACGCAGATCAAAGTAGCCCATGACCGTGCCCACCTGGTCTCGAAAGGGAAAGATGTACTGGGAGCGAATCTTACCCCGCGCGTAACGAGTATAAAAGGCGTCCTGCTTTTCCTTCGCGAATTCCTCGACGGGATTGGCATACCCCGGACCGCCGTGAATGGAGCGATTCAGCGCATCCACCATGAAAAAATTATCCCCGGCTTCCTCGACTTTCTGAAGCAACTCGGAATCCGACGCGAAGAAGAAACCGATATCGCATTCGGAGACCATGTAGCGATAGGCGTTGAGATGATTGACGAGCAGCATCTTCATCATCTGGCAGGCCTTGGCGATGTTCGACGTCTTACCATAGAGCGCGATGCTCGAGGCGATGTCCACCGTGGGCGCGAAGGACACGTTGTATACTCGCGTCCGAGACTCAACTCGTTTGGCCGTGCGCGTGATGGGTTCGATTACGATATCCTTAACGCGATACGTGGTCCCGTCCAGCAACTGGACGCGAATCTTGATGTAGTTCGTCTTGAAAGTGTAGGTAAGCAGGTCGTCCGCTATGGGTTCGCTCACGCGAATGACGATGGATTCACTTACATTGTCCTCGTCCCGGATCTCCTCGATGCGCACGCTCTTGCCGCCGCTCTTGCCGGAGCCGGGGCGAGCCTTCTCCAGCGCCAGCGCGATGGTCTTTTTTTCCGTGAGCCTGTATGCGTTCAATGCCTTATCCCGTTCCGACCGCCCATGGTGCGTTGCGGTCGCCCGTGGTTACGGTTACTTGTTATTGTAGTCACCGATGATGAAGTCCATGGTGTCGATGATCTCATGACGCCTTTCGCGCAGGTCCCGCAGGCGATTGCGTCGAAAGAATTCCGTGACCGCGTCCTTGAGAAAGAACAGACTACTCTTGAAACCGTTTTCGTGCTTAATGGAAAATCGCCAGGCGGCGGGCATGAAGTAAACCATGAGCATGGCGGGAATGAGCCCCGCGGCAACGCGCCAGTCCTTTAGAAAGGCGACGGCCTCGGGACCGAAAACTCGCCCCGCGAAAGCGGCCACGGGCTCGAAGGCATGGGCCTGGAAGAGCCAGTAGATGAGCACGCCCCAGATGGGATAGGTGATTATGGCGGCGACGAAGGCGTAAATGATGGCCGACTCATCGCCGTCCACCCGGGGTCGCTTCTTAACGTCGATGACCAGGTAACGAATGAAACGCCCGGCCTGGCGGGGAATGAAGTTCACGATGTAACCGTAGATGGCCGCGGGCGCGGCGACCAGCGCCGAAAGCATGGCCTTGATGTGATAACCCAGCGATGCGATGGTGTATTCCCGGCGAATCAGGGCGTCCGGCAGACGCGCGGAACCCAAGCGCTTGCGATAGTCGTCGATGAGACGCCGCAACTTCTCCAGCAACTCCCGCCCCCGGGGTTCGGCCGCGGCGGCCTGGATGCTTTCGGATATGTTCTTACCCAGCGTGTACTTTTCGCGGATGTTTTCGTATTGTCCCATGTACTTTATAGGACTGAGTACGTAGAGTGACGTGATGTCGTCGATGAGGCCCACCAGATTGGGATCGCTGATGGAGACGATGAGGTCTTCGATATCGCCCTGCAGGCGATTTTTACCCGCCAGCATGATCTTCTTTTCAATGGCGATTTGCCTGGCCTCGGGCAACGCCAGAAAGTCGTCCGGCATTTCCGACAGGGAACGCAAGGTGAACGGCTTACCGAAGATCACCAGCACCGACGACTGAAATTTATTGATGCGATCATAGTAATATCCGTAGGGCACGATGCGAAGATTCAAGTTATAGTTGAACTGCTTCTCCGCCTGGAGCGCCAGCATCATGAAGCCCAGTTTGATCTTATTGAGCTTGCGCGAATCCGTGGAGCGACCCTCCGCGTAAATATTGAATAGGCGACCGGTGACCAGGGCCTCCACGGCGTTCTGCACCATCTCCTCGTTTTTGCGCTGACGTTCTTCCTCGGACATGCCGCTCTCGGCCTTGTCCTGCGCGCGAGCCACCGGGATCATCATGGCGTGGTTCTTGAGCAGGTAACCAAAGACCGGCATATCGGCGATGGTGTCCTTGGCGGCGGTGGCCACGGGGTGGCGCACCACGGAGATTAAATTAAAAAAGTCCAGCAGCGAATTGGGGTGGTTGCCCACGAGAAAGACGGCCCCGTCCGGGGGAATGTTTTCCAGTCCGATGGCCTCGATCTCACTGTGTTGAGTCTTGGCTATGGCGCGGAAGAGAGCGCGAATGGGGTAAAAGAGCACGGTGGCCCGACGGCGAACTGAGTCGATGCCGTGATACGTGCGAGCTTCCGAGGGTTCTCGCTTGAAATACTTACCAATCAGGGGGATGTTCTCAATCACGCTCATAATCGCTCCTGGAGAGAGTATCCACGCTTTCCCCCATATCCGCAAGTAAATTGTGTAGATAATTACGGTCGAAAATACCCGGGTGGGGCAGCTTGAGGTCGGCCGTATTCAGGCTTAAATCGCCGTAGGCCAGAATATCGATGTCGATTTCCCGAGGACCGTTCTTGAAGGTAGGCGTGCGTCCCAGTTCCTTTTCCAGGTCCAACACCAGGCGAAGCAGCTCCGGCGCCGGCAGACCGGTTTCGATTTCAATGATCTGATTGAGGAAGTCCGGCTGCTCCTCGTGCAGGATGGCGGGGTTCTCCAGAATTTTCGACTCGCGCAAAACCCGAATCGCCCCGTGCTCCCCCAGCGCCTCCCGCGCGCGCCGCAGGAAGGCGGCCCGATCGCCCTGATTGGAACCAAGGGAAATGAAGACGCGGGGTTGGGGTGGGTTGAGGTTCATGATTGCTTGACTGAAATTCGATGCTTCTGGTTCGCTCCGGAAGCGGATATGAATACGTTTTCCAAGCAAGTCCGATGACCAGCAAATTAAAAAAAGAAATCGCGCGCATGAACGAGCTGATCGCGAAACTGAAAGAATGGAAATCGCTTGAACAAGCGGAAGTCGAGGCGACTCTCAAGGAACTCGAAAAGATCCCACGCAATGAATGGTCTAAATTCAAGGTAGACGCGCTGTCGGATCCGAAACTTGCGCGGGCGCTCGTTTCCGTCGGCAATACATTCAGCGAGAATTGGAAAATTCTTCGCAATGCCGTCTCGACCCTGCACAGTCTGATCAGCAGGTACGAACTTACCGCGACTCACGAAATCCACGAATTCCTGTTAAGACATCGGGGAAATAAGAAAGTAGCCTACTACATTGCCCTGGTACTTCCGTATCTTCCCCAATTCGAAAACAATGTGGAGCAATGGGAATATATCATGAAGATCCCCACTTTCGCCCCCCACGATAAATCCGCTGATATTTTTTACGGCCTGATCTGGAAGCGGGCGGGCGAAATCCCCGAGGAACGACAAGAAGAAATCATCGGTTATTTTCGCAACTTGCTCTCAAACGAATCGCTGGGCGAATATCGCAAGAAAAAATGTCGGGAGCTCCTGGCGCGCATCGACGAAGCCCGGCCTGCTCCCTCCCCTACGACGCGGCCAGCGTCTCGATCCGGTTCGCGAATTCTCGCGTAATGCCGTCGTTGTTGCGGGCGATGTCCGAAAGTCGGCCGGCGGAATTCGCGTAGGATTCGATGGAATGATTGAAACGTTCCAGCGTGGCGAGGATTTCGCGGATGGCGATTTTTTGTTCCTCCGCGGAGTTCTTCATCTGCTCCGAACGTTCGTCCAGACCGCGCAGGCGCGTCGTCACTTCCTGGTTTTTTTCGTGCTGATCGCTCATGGCCCGGGAAACGTTTTCCGCCAGTTGATTGATGGAGTCCACGTCCTGGATAATGCGATTCAAGACCGCCGAGCTTTGCTCCATGTTGCGCATTCCGTTCTCGGCCTGTTGAGTACTGGTCTCGATGAGGCCGCTGATTTCCTTAATGCTTGAACCGGTCTGATCCGCCAGCTTGGCGATTTCCTCCGCCACGACGGTAAAGCCGCGTCCCGCTTCGCCCGCACGAGCGGCTTCGATGGACGCGTTCAAGGACAGCAGGTTCACGCGATCGGCGATGTCGTTGATAATGGAAACGATGTTCTTCATCTTCCCGGCGCTCTCGACGATTTCGCCGATGGAGCTGTTCAGTATGCTGAGCGATTCGCCTCCGGAGCGGGCGGCTTTCGCGGTTTCCCGCACGGACTCGGCGGTGTTCTGTATGTCCGCGGCTATCTCCGCCGTAAAGCCCTCGACCTCCCGCATGCGCGAACTCACGTCCCGCACACCGCTCGCCTGCTCCGACGTGCTCGTGAATATGCCGTCCAGGTGCGCGGCCATCTCTTCCATGGTGGCCGAAATTTCCTCCACGGAGGAGGCCTGGGTCTGCGCCTGTCCGGAAAGGTCTTTGGCCATGCCGAGCAGGTTTTCGGAGGCGGCTATGATCTGGCCCGAGTTGCCGCGAACTTCGTTGAGTACCTTTCGATTGCCTTCGCGGCGAAGTTCGTCGATTTCAAGATTGCGACTTTCCGCGGCCATGAACTGCTGCTTCAAGCTATGGGAAAAATAGATCAAGACGGAGGCCTCGAAAATAACGAAGGCGGCATGCAAGAGCACGGTCAACCAGGCGTCGTCGCCTTCGAAGACCTTGAGGGGAATACTGGTGCCGGGGATCATCAGGTCGATGGATTGGCAGTAGTTCATGATGCCGTGATGGGCCGCTACGAAGAGCGTCAGCGTGGGAAAGATCTTCCAATCGCGATACATAATCAGAAAAGCCATGGCTCCGAAAATGTGGAAGTGCATCTCGATGCGCCCCAATTGACAACTGATGAACAGATAGGAAATAAACATGAGCACCAGCGCGTTCACGACGCGCAGGGCATGGCCCCGCAGCAGAAAGTAAGCCGGAACGGCCACGAGCCCGGCCACAAGCGCCCCGGCGATTCCCAGGCGCATGGTCCCGAAACCCAGGGGAACCAGGAACGCGGCCACCGGCAAATGCGCGATGATCAGGTAGAGAATAATTCGGTCCACGCGACGGGTCTCCGCCGCGTATCTTTTTTCCAGTTCCGTTTCCATGATGTTGCCCTTCTTTTATTCTTCTTATGCTCTTCTTTTTTTCTTTCGTTTCGCTACTTTATATTTAGCTTTTGCTCATCAGCGCCGCGCAGGACGTCCCAATCCTTCAACAGGTCCTCGGCCCGAACCCGCGTGTACAACAGTCGGGGGCGCGCATTCCGATCCAGAACGTAAACGAGCTCGGGATGGTTAATCTGGTAATCGCCTCCGACCGCCGCTTCGCGAGGCATGGAATAGTAGACCCCGAAGCGACGCGCCACGCGGCCGACTTTATCGGTGCCGTCCCTTAGCACCAGAAAGCGCTTTCCGAACCCTGAGAAGAAGCGTTGCAATTGCGCCGGCCGATCCCGCACCGGATCAATACTAATGAAAACTATTCGAAAATCGACCGCGGGCGAACTCCTCGCTCGGCGCGCGAAAGTATAAAGTTCACCCAACGCGCGGGGACAAATGCCCGTGCACTTTGAAAAACCGAGGAAAACATAGGAATACTTGCCGCGTAAATCCTCGGCTCGAACTTCTTTCCCGTTCAAATCCCGCAGACGAAAGCGCGGAACCGTCATGGACGAATCCGCCTCCAGACCGCGATAACGAGAGCCCGTCAGGTATTCGTAATACCAGGGAAAAGTGAAAAGTATCACAATCGCCGCAACTACGAAAACAATGGAAAACACTCGGCGAAACTTCATATCGCCCCCGTCGGGGAATCACCCGAGAGAAAGCAGGCGCCTTCCCGCGTAAAAACCGTCAACCGGTTTTCCGGCGCGAGCTGGACACTAGTTCAGACCTTGAACGCCTTCGCTCTTAACTTAAAGGCAAACTCAAATTAATTCCATTTCACAAGGAGCAAATACCGGTTAAAGGCCTTAACTTAAGACATGAACCGGAGTCAGGAGGAGCGAGGTGCCAACCCCAGGGAGAGGGCGAACTTTTCATCGATGCGGGTCACGCGCCCCGTGTCCGCCTTGACGACGGCATAGGTCAGCTCCCCGGAACAAAGCAGGTCATCGCCTCGCAACAGGGCGATATTCCAGAAGAGGCGCGGCCCCTTGAATTCGCCCCGTACCAGCAACTCCACTTCATCGTCGAAGCGAGCCGGCGATTTATAGTCAATCAGGGAACGCACCACGTGAAAGTCCAGGCCCGACTCACGCACGAAGGGAATATAGTCATGCCCCTTCAGGCGAAAGTACTCGGTTACCGCCACGTCGAAGTAGGTCAGATAGTGGGCGTTGAAGACGATGCCCTGGGCGTCGCATTCGGCGTAGCGGACGCGAATTATACCGGCGCTTTCATAGTCGGACTTGTTCATGGATTACGCGAAAGGAATCGCCTGAATGTCAGGTCAAGCTAACGCTGTCCCGCAGGCGATAATCGGGCGCGTCGATGTGGCACTCGGTACACATCTGGCGCAGGCGCGAATACACTCGCCCTCCGGCGATGTCCTTCCAGGCGTCCATGGGTTCATTGGACGTGATGATGGTCAGCAGATTGGCCTCGTAGCGCGCGTCGATGAGATCATACAAGACGGAGTTTACCCAATCGCTTTCGCGATGCACGCCGATGTCGTCGATGACCAGCGCCGTCACGGAGGCCAGCTCTTCCTCGATCTTGCGGCCCTCTCCGTAGAAGTCCGAGTTAGGATTAAAGGACGCGCGCAATTTGCCGAGCACGTCCCGGCTGATTTTCGCGTATTTCACCGGCAGGCGATGGTGAGCAATCAACTCATTGAGCGCGGCACAGGACAGGAGCGTCTTTCCGCAGCCGGTATCCCCATAGAGGTAAATCCCGCGCACTTCGCGCTTGTCCATGTAATCGGCAATCATGAATCGCACCGCGTCGGCCGCCATCAGCCAGTCCGAGTTGGCGTCGGCTTCGCGCTGGTTTTGCTGGATCAAGTTTTCCAGGAACTGCCATTCGTAGCGAGCCGGGATGCCCGAGCGCTTTCGCAGGTAGTTGATGCCGTCCAGCGCCAGGCGCGCGGGCTTGGAGGGACAGGGCAACATGGCGTTTCGTTCACGATCATAATAGTCGTAGGGCGGCGTGCCGTCGCAGAGCGTCGCGTTGCGAACGCAATCGCATAGAGTAAACGCGCCCTTGCTGCGACCGGCCCCCAGCGGATCAAAGAGATAGCCCTTACCCCCGCACACGCGGCAATTGACCGAAGGCGAACTCACCGGGCTCGGAGCTCCGCGACCGGCCGGGTTCTTCTCGGTATAATCGGCGGCGCCCCGAACCGCCTCGCTCACGGCGGAGCGCAGGGTATTGAGGGAAACCGGAGTATCGGGAGTTCGGGAACCTGGATTCATGAGAGCCTTCTGTCTATTCCGTCTATGTTGCAAAATCGGGGTACATCCATGATATCCACACCCTTCAGGGCATCGTGCATAGTTTGTGGAGGATTCGCCCGTTTAATTATGTCGCTTATATAGGTAAAAGTATTCAGGGCTGGGCTGCAAGGGAAAAATGAGGGGCTGGGGCTCGCTCAACGCAAGCTCGGCATTTACGATGCCCGTAGTTTGGGGCGGTTTCGCGTTCTGAAAAACGCGCTCTAGTAGTCTTTCTCGATTGCCAAATCACGTCTGACCTGACGGGCATCGCGAATAGCCTGCTCTGTAATTCCAGTTCTCGACACTCGAACCCTTTTCAGGGCTTTCATGGATAGAAAATACTCAACACTCCGATTGGTCAGCCGGGTGTGATCGAGGCCGAGTGATTGCAATCTCGGGAGGTCGCGCAGATGACCCACGCCGACGTCCGAAACAAAAGTGGTATGAAGCACCAGCGACTCAAGATTTCGCATCTTGCTAACTACGCGCAGTCCGTCATCCGATATTTTCGTGCGAACCAGATACATCGCCTCAATCGTTTCGAAATTCGAGAAAATCGCGAGCCCCGCGTCGGAGAAGCTGGAACAACCCGCGTCGAGAAAGGTAATGGCCTTTAACTGGGATTTTGTATACTGCTTCCACCGAGGAACGGGGCGCTTGGACGAAGGGAAGCCGGGAGGAGGATTCGCGGGATTTAAAGGCTCACATTCTTTCAAGCTTTGAAGATAAGCATGAGCTCGCTCGACCTGCGCGTCGGTCGGTACCGAAGTCATCGGCGTAACGCACGACATCGCCGGGACCGCGCATGCCCACAACGCAATCACTAGAAACGGCTTCCGGACCATACCGAAACCTTATCGTTCCCACCAAAAATGTCGAGCAGATTTCGCGTACGCGATTCGCATGACGACGTCCTTGCAATCGCCTCAAACACTCAATCCCCGCTCACGCATGTACTGCAGGGGCGATACCCCGTAAGCCTTACGAAAAGCCCGAATAAAGTGCGAAATGTTCTCATAGCCGATTTCATAGGCGGCGTCCGTCACGTTGACGCCGCCTTTTTCCAGCAAGCCCCGGGCCTTTTCCAGGCGGCGGGCCGTTATCCATTTGCCGGGACTGGCACCGAAGAGGCGCTTGAAATCGCGCTGAAAACTGGAGACGCTACGGCCCGTGAGACGCGCGTAGTCGTCCATGGTCAATCCCTTGTGAAAGTTCGCCTCCATGAAATCACGCAGATCCCGCTCGCGCCCCGGGTCCGCCCGCTGGAGCCAGTGCGCGAAAGTGCGCGTCCGATCCGAATTCTCCAGTAGTTGCAGGACCTCCAGCAGTTTGATGCGCAACAGAGCATCGGGACGACCCTCGAGACCGGCGAATAATGGCCGCAGGTTTTCCGCGTAGACTCGCAGGCTTTGGCCATAGGGACAGCGAAATACATCCTCAAGGGCACGAGTCGCCAACCCCATGCGGCGCCCCTGGATGAATTCGCGCAATATGTCCGCCTCAAAAAAGAACAGATACTGTTCGAAGCCGCCGCCCGCGTCCGGAAGCAGATCCGAAATCGTATACAAGTCCGGCGGCATGAAAACGACTTCGTTTTCTCCAACGACGAACAGGTTTCCGTCATAAGACGATACTCGTTTCTCTCCGCGCGTGACGATGGACAGGGACGCGGCCCGCGCGAAGACGGGTTGCGTGACCAGGGGCGCGTCCAATCGCTTGAACAGGATGGCCGAGTGGCCATGATGCGCCAACATCTCGACGCCCGGCGCTCCATGTAATTTGTCCGGAACGATTTTCGTATTAGCGGGCACCCGCTCGTTCGCTTTCGCCTCATTCGTTGTCTTTTTCGTTTCGCTCATATGGAACAACTACCCACGCCGGAGAGCGTAAACCGGCCCCCGGAAACGATCCAACGCCGGCGCATTTAAATCAGGCATTCGCTTGATTGAGATGAAAAAAGACCGAGCTGAAATCTTGCTCCCCGCGACCCGCTTCCAGGGTGGCCGCGAAAATGTTCGACGCGGCAGAGCCGGAATCCAGGGGCACGCCCTGTTCGCGCGCGGTCTCTTCCGCCAGTTTAAGATCCTTTAACATATGCTTCAAGGGAAAGTTGGCCTCGGTATTTTCGGCGTCCAGTTTGGGGCGAACGGCGGCGATGATGGGTGCCGTGACGGGGGTGGCCGTGAGCACGTCGAAGAGGCGATTGCCGTCCAAACCCATGGAGCGGCCCAGCGCGAAAGCTTCGGAGAAAGCGACCATGGACTGTCCCAACAGAAGATTCACGACCATCTTCAGGGACGCGCCCATGCCGTTTTCGCCGAGGCGCAGGGTCTTCTTACCCATGACGTCCAACAGGGGCATGGCCCGGTCGATGGCGGCCTCGGAACCGCCGGCCATGAAAATCAGTTCGCCGCTCTCGGCGGGAGCCCTGCTGCCGGCGACGGGGGCGTCGACGAAATCCACTCCCCCGTCGCGCGCGGCCGCGGCCATTTCGCGACTGAACGCGGGATCCACCGTGGATGCATCCACCCACAGCAGACCCGGCTTCGCTCCCGCCAGAAGGCCTTGCGCATCCAGGGCCATGGCCCGCACCGCGCCGGGATCGGCCAGCATGGTCACGACGATGTCAGCTTGCCCGGCCAGGGCCTCCGGCGATTCCGCCCAGGTTGCACCCTCCCCCAGCAGATTTTCGGCGACCTGGTTGCGCGTGCGATTATGAATCAACAACTCAAAGCCCGCGCCCCGCAGACGAGCGGCCATGCGACCACCCATGATTCCCAATCCGATAAAACCGATTTTCATTCCAACTCCTCCGCCCCATTCGGGCTCATGATGGATGCAAATTTAACCCATTTGCCCTCCGAGCGCTAACCCGATCCGGGCGGAAATAGTCCGATCCGGTCGCAAAAGGCGATTTTTTTCATATCCGGAGGCCGGAGCAACATCCTGCAAGGAAGAGCCAATATCCTGCAAGATCGCCGGGGCCTGCTCGCCTATAATAAGCTCACCATGAACAAACTAATTACCGGATCAAAACTAATCGCCGGCGGCGTACTTATGTGCGCCCTGGCACTGACCAATTGCGGCGAACCACCCGCGAAACCGGGCGAGGTTCGTAAAGTTGAATTCAAGAGCGAAGGCGTCGTCCTGAAGGGCAATCTGCTTTTTCCGAAAAACTACCAACCCGGCAAAAAGTATCCGGCGCTGGTGGTGACCGGAAGCTGGACCACCGTCAAGGAACAGATGGCCGGCCTCTACGCTCGTAAATTCGCCGACCAGGACTTCATTACGCTGGCTTTTGATTTTCGCAACTTCGGCGAAAGCGGCGGCAAACCGCGCTTTTACGAATCGCCCGCCATGAAAGTGAAGGACATTCGCAACGCCGTGGGCTACCTGGCTTCGCGAGGCGAAGTGGACGCGGGGAAAATCGGCGCGT